>JBBKXT010000060.1:0-7416 GCA_037969625.1 Saprospiraceae bacterium | reverse complement strand
CTGTATCTACGTCCGATCGCATCTTTCTCGTCGTATTGGCATAAGAAGTCAAACTTCAGATCATCAAATATTGCACGAGCTGTTCCTGTCAATTCATCATTGTTTTTCAACAAAGGAAGAATGGCGCATTTAACCGGAGCTAGTGCAGGAGGGAATTTTAAAACGATACGCGTAGATTCTTTTCCATCTGCATCCGGCACATTCTCTTCTGTATACGCATTGGTCAATACAGAAAGAAACATTCTATCAACTCCTATTGATGTCTCCACGACGAAAGGAACATAATTCTCATTCGTTTCCGGATCGAAATATTGCAATTTTTTACCACTCAATTCCTGGTGACTTTTTAAATCAAAGTCTGTGCGAGAGTGAATACCTTCTAATTCTTTAAACCCAAAAGGAAACTCAAACTGCACATCAACTGCTGCATTCGCATAATGTGCCAGGTTTTCATGATCGTGAAAGCGCAATTTAGCTTCCGGTGCCCCTAACGCAAGATGCCATTTCATTCGCGCTTCCTTCCAATAGGTATACCATTTCATTTCAGTACCAGGCTGAACGAAAAACTGCATTTCCATTTGTTCGAACTCACGCATGCGGAAGATAAACTGACGAGCGATGATTTCATTTCTAAATGCCTTTCCGATTTGGGCGATACCAAAAGGAAGTTTCTGGCGAGTGGTCTTTTGTACATTCAGGAAGTTCACAAAAATACCCTGCGCCGTTTCCGGTCTCAAATATAATTTGCCTTCTTCTCCGGCTATATTTCCTAGTTGCGTGTGGAACATCAGATTAAACTGTCGAACATCTGTCCAATCTTTCGAGCCACTGACAGGATCGGCGATTTCTAGTTCTTCGATGATTGTTTTTAATACAGCCATATCACTATTTGCCATGGCATCGACAAATCGCTGATTGAATTCATCGTGTTTACTTATATAATCAGCTACTCGTTTATTATCTGTTCTATATTGTTCTTCTACAAAATCATCTCCAAAACGACTACGAGCTTTTTCAATTTCCTTATCCGCTTTTGCCATGATCTTCTCGAGTGCTTCCTCGATCAGCACATCCGCACGGTATCGCTTGTTTGATGCCTTGCTATCGATCAATGGATCATTAAACGCATCTACGTGACCAGAAGCTTTCCAAATCTCAGGATGCATCATGATCGCGGAATCCAGTCCCACGATATTCTCATGATTCTGAACCATTGCTTTCCACCAGTAGGATTTTATGTTGTTTTTAAGCTCTATCCCATAGGAACCATAATCATATACCCCACTCAATCCATCATAGATTTCACTGGATTGGAATATAAAACCATACTCTTTGCAATGGGAAACGAGGTCTTTGAAAGGATCAGCGGACATAATTATATATTTAAGGGGGGCAAAGATAGGAAGTGAAGGGCAAAGGGCAAAGGGCGGGATGCAGAGGGCATAGAGCAGAGTGCTTTGCTGTACGCTCTATGCCCTCTGCGCTTTGCCCTAATTCAATACTTTATTATCTTGAGAGGCTCAGACCAATAATTATGCAAATAAAAAAATCAACCAAAACCTACGACGTCATCATCGTCGGGTCCGGCGCCGGCGGAGGTATGGCCACTAAAATCCTCAGTGAAGCAGGGCTTAATGTCGCGGTCATAGAAGCAGGCCCATACTTTGATCCGGCGGCTCCTGAGCAAAAAACACAGATGAAATGGCCATGGGAATCTCCCCGCCGAGGGGCAGGTACAACCCGACCATTCGGTGATTTTGACAGCGCTTATGGTGGCTGGGAAATTGAAGGCGAGCCCTATACCAGAGCTCCTGGAACCAAATTTGAATGGTTCCGATCTCAGATGCTGGGTGGTCGAACAAATCATTGGGGAAGAATCTCCTTGCGTTTTGGACCCAAGGATTTCAAACACAAAAGTCACGATGGGCTCGGAGATGACTGGCCGATTGGATATGATGATGTCAAGCCTTATTATGATAAGGTGGATAAACTAATTGGTGTTTTTGGTTCTAAGGAAAATCTGCCTAACGAACCAGATGGATTCTTCCTGCCAGCTCCAAAACCAAGATTACACGAATTATATTTCATTGAAGGGGCAAAAAAAGTGGGTGTGCCTGTTATCCCAGGAAGACTTTCAATGCTCACCAAAAAAATTAATGAGGATCGGGGTATTTGCTTTTATTGTGGGCAATGCTCAAGAGCATGTTCTGTACATGCGGACTTTTCTTCCGGCACTTGTTTAATATTTCCAGCACAAAAAGCAGGTGGGCAGATTGATCTATTTGTCAACTCCATGGTGCGAGAGGTATTAACGGATGATGAAGGAAAAGCTACGGGTGTCTCCTATATTAATAAAGAGGATAGACAAGAATACCAACTGAATGCGAAGGTGGTAGTACTCGCTGCTTCTGCATGTAGTTCCGCACGCATTCTTTTAAATTCCAAAAGCAAACAACATCCGGGCGGACTTGGTAATTCAAGCGGCATGGTTGGAAAATACCTACATGACTCTACCGGTGCGAGCAGAGCCGCTTTCATGCCCAAACTAATGGATAGAGAAATCTATAATGAGGACGGCGTCGGAGGCATGCACATCTACACACCGTGGTGGCTGGACAATAAGAAACTTGATTTTCCGAGAGGATATCATCTCGAAATGTGGGGCGGCATGGGTATGCCTTCTTATGGTTTTGGTTTTAATCCAAATGATCTCAATGAATATATCGGTGGACGAATCGGTGGATATGGAGATCAACTGCGTAAGGATGTTAAAAAATTCTACGGGTCAGTAGTAGGTATCTCCGGCAGAGGTGAGTGTATCGCTCGTGAAGAAAATTATTGCGAAATCGATCCGGAAGTAGTGGATGAATTTGGTATTCCTGTATTGCGCTTCAACTATACCTGGACTGATCACGAAAGGTATCAAGCAAGACATATGCATAATACCTTCGAAGAAATTCTTGATGCGATGGGCGGAAAAATCCTTGGCACCAAACCTGGAAATGAGGAGGATTTTGGTTTAACGTTGCCGGGACAAATCATTCATGAAGTGGGTACAACGCGCATGGGAAATGATCCTAAGAATTCCGTTACCAATTCTTTTGAACAACTCCATGATGCCTCCAATGTGTTTGTGGTGGATGGCGGACCATTTGTATCACAAGCGGACAAAAATCCAACTTGGACCATACTCGCATTAGCCTGGCGAACCTCAGACTATATAGTTGAGCAAATTAAAAAGAGAAATATTTAATCCACCAATGGAAATAAATTATGGACAGAAGAGAAACAATCAAATCAATGTTAATCGGTGGCGTGGCAGGTGGACTGCTGATCACCGGTTGCGGGCCCGTCACCAAAGAAGAAAAACAGGTTGAAGAAAATTCCACGGGTCAATACGGCAGAACAGAAAAAGAAAAAGCACATGATAAAAAAGTCATGGCTGAATCGTTCTTTTCCGAACATGAACTTGCGACTATCGCAGTACTGTGTGATTTAATATTACCGGCCACTTCGACGGCTGGCTCTGCTACTGAAGCAGGTGTCCCTGCGTTCATTGAATTCATAGTAAATGACATGAAGTCGAATCAATTGCCCTTGCGAGGAGGATTGATGTGGCTGGATCATCGGGCACTTAATCTCCACAATAGTTCTTTTTCAGAATGTCTTCCTGATCAGCAAAAACAGCTCCTGGATGAAATAGCCTATCCGGAGGAAGCCACACCGGAAGTGGAGCAAGGTGTTATTTTCTTCAAGCGGATCCGTAATCTGGTCCTCACGGGCTATTATACGACCCGAATGGGCATCGATGATCTTGGATACCAGGGAAACACGCCAAATGCATGGGATGGTGTCCCGGAACATGTGCTGGCAAAGCATGGTCTTACATATGATAAGGCATGGTTGGCAAAATGCGTTGACCAAGACAAACGGACGATTATTGCGGAATGGGATGCTGAGGGCAATCTTATTTCTTAACGATCCATCTAAAAATACTACTAGCCCAAAGTCTGAAAATGTGTTTTCCAAGCAAATAATTAGCTAGTAACCAATGAAATGCCCTTTTAAACGAATACGGTTCACTTTAGTATGAAATAGTCCCTATTTCCTTAATTTATCAAAAGATAAGTATTTGAAGTTTTCAAAAAAAAGCTTGTTTTTTTGATTCGAAAAACCTACATTTGAAAATAGGAATAGTCGAAGTACAGAAACATATTTTGAATTTGCATTTCGAATGATTTTTTTAAACCTCTAAATCATTTCTATTGATGTACAAATATAAACTTTCCGATTGTTTTTTATCCTACCTTCTTTATTCATAAACTAGGGCTTGTGTTTGTTTAAAAACAGACTCACAAGACCATCCTATTCGCGGAGTAATTCAGCCATCACCCAGTTAAATACTGGCTGAATTCTATCTCGCACATATTTCCATACCACCTTTTTTAAGGGAACTAATGAACCCTATTGCAACTATCACGCTATCACATAGCTTAAATGCTATTGGTATTTGTGGTCGTTTATCTATTAACTAAATTAAAATTGCTGACTGGAACAGGCTTGGTCCGCCAATAAATTCGTTCCGGTAAACCACTTAAAAAAACATTGTCATGAAAACCAAAACAAGTTTGCCTGTCCGGTCGGGACGGGAGGGCATTTCTATGCTAAAATCCGTCCTACTACCCCTTCATTTAGTTTTTATTTGTACCCAAATGTTACAGGGCCAGCAGTCGTCGCTACCTTGTAATATGGTAACACCTTGGGCTCCTAATGACTTTACCCTTAATGTCGATTTCAGCTCTTCTGTACTAGCATGTTGGGATGGTGATGGATTATGCATTATTCCCGGAAATCACGAACCCGCCAATGTTGTGGACAATAATTTAAACAACTTTGCAACCGGTGAGATTCTTGTAGGCGGAACACTAACATTAAGTGTAACAGATCCAGTCAACACCTATTCTTCAGGAAATTTTACAGGTTTTGTCATTTCAAGTAGCTTGCTTGATGTTGGTGTTTTTACAGGAATTATTCTTCGGACCTACTTGGATAATACTTTACAGGAAACAGTTTCAGGATTTGATCTAATTGGTTTGGAGTCCGGCTTGTTTGATGATCCGTTTACAATTGGTTTCGTCACCACAGCTGATTTCGATGAAGTAGAAATTACATTTGCCACTGGTTTAGGAGCAGGACTCTATAATGTTCATTATGCTGTCATGGAGCGTTTCTGCCAGGGTCCTGATTTGGTGTGTAATGAAGAGACACAAATGAATTCACCCGATTACCCTATGACTGTTGATTATGCCCTGACAGGATCTACAGGCATTAGTCTCGGGACAGTAGATGATCCTGAAGATGTCATCAGTGCCAGCACGACCGATTTCGCAACGTTTGTCAATATTGCAAACGTATTAGACACTGTTTCCATAGCCGTTGAAGAACAAATCACAGACTATCCGGCCGGAACCTTTATTGGCTTTGATATAGAAAATGTATCAATCCTAGGTCTTAATTTACTTGAAAACATTATCATCACTTCTTATCTAAATGGTGTGAAGCAAGAAGTCATGACAGGAAATGATTTGCTTCTTGGCGTTCCATTGCTGAATGGTAGTGGTCGAATGACCGTTGGATTTGTTACGACTACAGATGTAGATAAAATCAGATTTTCTATCGCCTATCCTTTAAATGTCAATCTCGGAGTCACATTAATCTACAGTGCGATATTCAGGGAGTTCTGTGAAGGACCACCATTGCCATGTAATACACTAACGCCAATTTATAGTCCTGAATATCCGATCTATTTCAATGTACTGAATAGTGGTTTCTCAGGAGCTTTTTGCCTTGGATGCACACTAGAAGATCCAGGAAATGTGATTGATAATGATCCGATAACCTATGCTGAAATAGATATCACTGCTGCTGTAGCTACTGTTGGAAAATTAGCTGTAAAAGATGCACTGACTGATTATCCGGCTAACACATTTGCAGGATTTCGTATTGAAAATGTGCAGTTAGTAGATGTGGATGTATTGACCGGAATCACCATTGTCACTTATTTGGATGGCAATTTTGTAGAATCCGTTACCGGAGAAGATATCCTTTTGACGGCAGGAACTGATCTTCTCGTCAATCAAGGAGAATTTTTCGCAGGATTTGTAACGACCGCTCCATTTGATGAAGTCCAAATAAACCTGACCAATATCGGCATGGTTAATATTGGCACAACCCGAATTTACGAAGCCGTATTCGGTGCATTTTGTCCAACGACAATTGAATGTGATACAAACTATTTTTTAAATACGCCTGAATTTCCAGTCTACATTGATTTCCAATTGACTGGTCTTGATGGTATTGCTTGTGGCTTATGCGAAGTGGAAGATGCAGATGAAGTCATTACTGCTTCCAATACTGATTATGCAACTATTATGATCACGGTCGGGGCCTTAGAGAAAGGATCTATTGCCGTAAGAGATGCATTATACACATATCCTGCAGGTACGATTGCCGGTTTTGTAATTGATGATGTAAACGATCTGCTCCAAGCAGATTTATTCGGTTCGCTGACGGTCTCCACTTATCTTGATGGTACATTCCAAGAATCCAGATCAGGTATCAACTTAATTGATGCCGAATTACTTATTTTATTTATTAACCCAGACCCTGGAGTTTATAACGTTGGTTTTCAAGCCACCATGCCATTTGATGCGGTGCGCATTTCAGTTGGTGCTGTCGCTAGCGTGATTAATATAATTAATGTATATGGTGCCTTTGTTGATACTCGCAATTCTGATGGTGGAGGCCTCGACTGCCCGGAACCACCAATCGCCATCGATGACAATGCCACAACTTTAGAAGACACTCCGGTCATCATCGATGTACTCGATAATGATTCTGATCCGGATAGTCCACTGGGTATTCCTGTGGTCATTGATGGACCTAACAATGGTGTCGTTGTGATAAATCCAGATAGTACATTCACCTATACACCTCATCCTAACTTCGTAGGAAACGATACGATCGCTTATGAGATTTGCGATGATAGCGCACCTCCTTTATGTGATTCTGCTTTTGTATTCATCACTGTCATTCCGGTCATTGATACCATTATTGAAACTATTCCGGAGGATAGTACCATTACTTTCTGTGTTAGTGAGCTGACTACATTTACAGAAACCGGTGACAACCTCTCGCTTTGTGATGATCCTGACAATGGTACGGTGGCCGTAACTGATACGTGCGCGGCTTATACCCCTGATCCGGGATTCAATGGCCAGGATACTTTCTGTCTCGTTACTTGCGATCCGAATAATCCTTCAATCTGCGATACAACCATCGTTATCATCATCGTCACGCCGGTCAACCAACCTCCTGTTGCCATCGATGACAATGCCACAACTTTAGAAGACACTC
>JBBKXT010000059.1:0-2732 GCA_037969625.1 Saprospiraceae bacterium | reverse complement strand
AATCGTTTGTAATCCCATTCTCTTGAATAGGCAGACGCCCCACAAATAATCAATTTAGGTTTGTGTTTTTTCGCTTGCTCATACACTTCATTCATGTCGACCAGTCCGGTCTCACGATTGACATTGTAATGTGTTGCATTATAAGTGAGTCCACTGAAGTTGACCGGTGATCCATGAGTCAAATGTCCGCCATGCGATAGATTGAATCCAAGGATGGTGTCTCCCGGCTTTAGTACCGCAAGAAAAACGGCAGCGTTGGCCTGCGCACCCGCATGTGGCTGAACATTTGCGTATGCAGCTCCGAAGAGTGATTTTAAGCTCTCAATAGCCATCGTTTCAACTTCATCGACTACCTCACATCCACCGTAGTATCTTTTGCCGGGATATCCTTCTGCGTATTTATTTGTCAGGCAAGAGCCCATGGCGCGAATGACTTCCTTTGATGTGAAGTTTTCTGATGCGATCAGCTCAATGCCTTTGCGCTGGCGATGTTCTTCTTTTTCTATTAATTCGAATATGGTCTTCGTGTTCATGTTTGATGTTTCTTTAATTAAAGGGTCTAAAGATGAGAAATGTTTTTGAGACCTGAGACGCTAGACCTGAGACTGCTAGACCTTAGATTTTTGTTATTGAGCAGTTGCATCCAACCTGATGAATCAAGTCTAAAGTCTCGCCTCTCGAATCTGAAATCTTGTTTGCCTCATACCAATCAATTCTTAGGTCTAAGGTCTAACAGTCTCAGGTCAAAATTTCTTAGGCAATACTCGGAAAGCAGACATAATATTTCCTATTGGTTGCAATTTTCAATGGCGCTTCCAGAAAAGAAGAGAAAGGTTTAATCGCTCCGTTTTTCATCAAAATATTTATTTCATCTTCGTCACTGATGTAATCTGGTTTTGCCTCACTGCCTAGCCAGACCATTTTGTTGACGGTGTCATCAGACCACTGATATTTTTCTTTGCATTTATTTTTAATTTCTTGCACCACAACATCTTCAATCGGAGCTTCAGACCAACGCACTTTATGGATCTTTCGTTTGAAAATATTATTCGCCAGAAAATTAATCTCCGGCAGAGGATATTTGCGTAAGCGTTTTATGCTGTAATCGACGGAGGTATCATCCAAGTCATTAAACATAGTTAACACTTCCTGCTGATTTTCTTTCATCTGCGCTAAATCCGTTTTCTTGCTAAGGAAATACTCCAGTTCTTCTGCCAGAAAAGGCGAACGGTCCTGAGCAGCTTCAGCTTTTAGGTTTATGATCAGATGTTTGGCCATCAACTCAGCCGAAAGGGATGTCTTATGCAGATATACCTGCCAGTACATGATGCGTCGGGCAACAAGAAATTTTTCAATACTGTAAAGACCTTTTTCTTCAACCACCAGATTGTTGTCCACTACACGCAACATCCGAAGAATTCTGTCATGACCGACGACGCCTTCTGCCACGCCTGTATAAAAACTATCTCTAGACAGGTAGTCCAGTCTGTCGAGATCGAGTTGACCACTGATCAGTTGATGAAGGAAAGGTCTGTGATATTCTCCATTAAATATCTGAAAGGCTAATTCCAGTTGTGTCCCCATGGACTTGGCCAGATAGCGGATGATGACCTTGCCAATCGATTCATGGTCCGTATGGATGATCAATCCTTCTAAGGCATGGCTATAAGGGCTGTGACCAATATCATGCAGCAGTACAGCAATGAGAGCAGCTTCTTCTTCCTCGCTTGAAATTTCAGTTTGCTTGGATCTCAGCTCATCAATCGCCATTCCCATCAGGTGCATAGCGCCCAGTGCATGATGAAAGCGCGTATGCTGGGAGCCCGGATAGACGAGATGGGTCAGTCCGGTTTGCTTGATTCTCCGTAAACGCTGAAACAAAGGATGCTCGATCAGATCGAACAAGAGCGGCGTCCTAATGTGAATTAAACCATAAACCGGATCATTTATTAGCTTCATTTTGTTCATTAGGCAAAGATTGGGAAAATATCAGCCGTTCGGGCATCGTTTGATACATTCATCTGAAATGAACTTTTTCTTTAAGGTGTTGTACTATTGCATATGGATAAAATTAAGATACTCTGGGCGGACGACGAAATCGAGTTGTTGAAGCCTCAATTGTTTTTTCTTGAAAAGAAGGGATATAATGTGGTCACCGTGTCCAATGGGCATGATGCGATTGATGAGTTTGAGACTGCAGGCGATATAGATATTGTCTTTTTGGATGAAAGCATGCCCGGTATCAGTGGTCTGGAGACCATGCAGCGCTTAAAAGCCATCAAACCAACGCTTCCCATCGTGATGATCACGAAAAACGAAGCTGAGAACATAATGGAAGAAGCCCTCGGTTCCCAGATTGATGATTATCTCATTAAGCCCGTCAATCCGAATCAGATTTTACTGACGCTGAAGAAAATCGTGGATAATAAGCGATTGGTCAGAGAAAAAACATCTTCTGATTATCAGGTGGAGTTCAGGAATATATTGATGGAGATCAATAGTGGACTTGATTTGACTTCCTGGGTTCAGGCCTATAAGAAGATTGTCAACTGGGAGTTAAAGATCGATACCTCGAGGAGTGAGGAAATGGGTGATATCCTGAGTATGCAAAAAGCAGAAGCCAATGCAGAATTCTCAAAGTTTGTGGCGCGTAATTATCTTACCTGGATGGGGGATAAAGAAAAGGCTCCTTTGATGTCGCCGGATTTATTGGCTACGAAAGTACTACCGCA
>JBBKXT010000058.1:0-11546 GCA_037969625.1 Saprospiraceae bacterium | reverse complement strand
AGATAGTTGCGACATCCCAGAAAAAATGCACTGTCTCCTACCATCCATCGCAACATATGGGCGAGATAGAAACCTTTATTATACGTAAGCCTTCCATTAAAAATCACCGAAAGGTCAGTGGTATCGGTGACATAGACCGAACCTCCCGGCTGACTTGTGACCGAATTGATCTTGGAAGTTTTCAAGCCATTCCAAGCGGCCGGTCGCAAAGCCTCAACTGCCAGTCCTGATAGATATTCTGCCATCCCTTCGCTCAACCAAACGTCTGTCCACGAACCAAAAGTGACATTGTTGCCAAACCATTGATGAGCCATTTCATGTGCGATCACAGAAAAATTAAAAAAGCCCATAAAGCTCATGGTTTGCACTTCAAGAGCACCACCGAAAGTATATTGGGCATGTCCATATTTTTCATCAGCAAAAGGATACGCACCAAAGCGGCTTTCAAAAAACTGCATGATGTCGGGTGTTGCCGCAACTTCTTCCGAAAGTGTAGCAACATCTTCCGGGTATAAATAATGGTACAATGGTAGCATCATTCCATCCATGAGCATAACCGAGTCTTCCAGGATTGTATAATTAGTAATCGCCAACTGTAGAAGATAAGTGGTCGCCACCGGATGGCGATGTTGCCAGTGGTGGACCCATTGGCCGTCTACTTCCATGATGCCTTCGAGTCTTCCATTTCCTGCGACATATTGATCGGGAGGGGTGGTGACATATATATCTACAGAATCAATCTTATCGGTCAAATCTCTTTTGCCGGGATACCAGAGTACATCCAATGCCAGATCAGTGCTGACAATAGGAGCCCCTTCGTGAAAAGTTTGCAACAGCGTCTCTTCAGCTTCGTATGAAATGGTGAGTGTGTCCTGTTCGCCGACCATCAGACTCTTGTCTAGATCGATGATGATGAGGTTATCACTGCGTGAAAATAAAAGTGGTGTACTACCTCTTTGTATATATAGTATGGGAAGGTTGTCATCGTAATCCAGAACAAACCTATCAAGCGCATCGACATTGCTTTTAAAATAGAAGGTAATCACACCTGCTATTTTGTTGATAGCCGGATCGATTGCAACATGCATTTCCTGATAATGAACATCAGTCTCTGCTGCGGCAAAATTCCGCATGATCGGAGGCGCCTGACTGAGTCCATTTATTGTGATAGATGAACAGCCAATGACCAATAAGATTTGCAGATACTTGTGGAGGATCATACGAAGAAGGATGATTGAGTATAAAAGATTATATCGTCTAAAATACTACAATCCTTTGAATCAGATTGTAGCAATGGGCACAGTGTTTAGAGAGTTGAGTATAAGCACCTGTTCGGTGCTTAAGTTTAGGAAGTTTAGAACAACTTTTCTTGCCAACAATACAATCTAATTGAAACAGCGTGATTAAAAAACTAAACTTTCTCAACAGTGGTGTCGGAGGCGCCAAACGCTAAACTTCCTCAACACTGTTTTCCTAATGGTAGAACTTGGGCACAGCGTTTAGTATAAGCACCTATTTGGTGCTTAAGTTGAGAAGGTTTAGAATAACTGTTCTTGCCATCAGTACAATCTAATTGAAACAGCGCGATCAAAAAACTAAACTTTCTCAACAGTGCCGCCAAATAGGCGGTAACGCTAAACTTTCTAAACGCTTATATTCGATCTGAACATCTGAATCGCAATTGCAAGCAAAAGAATACCGAAGATTTTGCGCAGTGCTTCAGAAGCTGTTTTGGAAATCTTGCGCTCGAGAAATGGTGTTGTCTTTAAGACGAGAAAGATGACTAATAGGTTGACTACAATACCAATCACGATTTCCCAGATATTAAAGCTTGATCGTAAAGTAAGGATCGTTGTGAGTGTTCCAGCTCCGGCGAGCAGTGGAAAGGCTATAGGGACGATACTGCCGGAACTCGGTTCGGTCTCATCAGATCGGAAAAAGCGAATCCCAAGGACCATTTCCAGGCCGATAAAAAAGATTATAAGCGAACCTGCTATCGCAAAGGAGCTCACCTCGATGCCAAAGACTTTGAGAATAGCTACGCCGAAAAATAGGAAGGCCACCATCAGGATGCCTGCAGTGAGGGTAGCGGTGGTAGGCTGAATGCTTACTCCGCGTTTTTTTAAATCCAGAATGATCGGTAGCGAACCAATGATATCAATCACGGAAAACAAAATCATGGTCACCGATAAAATACCTGTAATTGCCATTGTGCAAATGTTTAAATTTTCTCAATATTAACGCAATATGAGTTGAATGTGTTTGTATCTGATTCATATACTGTCAAATATTATTAAATTTGAGTTTTAAAGGAAAATATATAAAAATCGTAGGCATGGAATGGACCCTTGAAAATCAAATTGACAGCACTGATATTAGGATATTAGAGGCCTTAATGGCAGATGGTCGAATCGCCTATTCAACCCTTGCGGACGAAATCGGATCCTCCAATACCCTCGTACACCAACGAGTGAAAAAACTAAAAGATCAAGGACTCCTTAAAAAGCCAGTATTTCTTGTTTCGCCCTTACATGCCGGTTATGATACTACGGCGATTGTCTTAATTATCGTCAGGGAGTCCAGTCAGATTGCAGAGGTGATCGCGGCCCTCAAGAGTTTCCCTGAGGTGGTTAATTGCATGAGCATTATGGGGCGGTATGACCTGATGGTGCGGATATATGCGATCAACAATCGGCATCTGCAGGATATCGTACATGACAAATTGCAGGCGATACCGGGCGTTGAAGGGACAAATACCATGGTGGCGTTTGAAGTTGCCTTCGAACGCCAGATCAAAATACCCGACCAGGATACCATATCATTATATAGATCCTATAAGAAATGACACCTTCCTGACACCCTATACTGAATATTATTCGGATAAGCCTCAAAATATTCACTTTTTCTTTTATAAACACAATATTGGTTTATATGGCTCTGTTATTAAGGGGTATAAAAATCTGAGTATGAATAAAGAATTTACCCAACTACAATTGACAAGGCTGGTATATGGTGAGACAACAAAAGCAGAATCTGACATGCTGTTTGAGTTGGCCGCGACCGTACCGCAGATAGCAAATACCTTAGAAACCCTTAAAAAGGGCAAAGAGGCCTTAGGAAAAGATCGCTTTTCTCCATCTGAAAAGGTGATCAATTTTCTCCTGGGGTACAGCGCCTCATCCGCGCCGGTATCAGCTAACTAGTCTGCCCAGACCTTCGATCAAAAAGAAAAAGGCTCCGACATGTCGGAGCCTTTTTCTTTTACTTTCACTTCATTATCGGAGAAAAAAATATTAAATTATTTTGTAATGACGAGAAATTAGTCATAAAATGTCTGTATATTTGCCTAAGCCTTTCGGCCGAACCGAATAATTTTATCACCAAAATTCAATTAAAATGTCATCAGAAAAGGAACGCGATTCAAAGCTTAAAGCCCTCCAGCTCACTGTAGATCGCCTGGAAAAAACATATGGGAAAGGAACCATCATGAAGCTTGGAGACAAGCAAGTCGTAGAAGTTGATGTTATTCCTTCAGGTTCTGTTTCATTGGATATGGCCATCGGTATTGGTGGTTTCCCACGAGGTCGTGTAGTAGAAATATATGGCCCCGAATCCTCCGGAAAAACAACACTCGCCATTCACGCCATAGCAGAATGTCAAAAACAAGGCGGATTGGCAGCCTTTATTGATGCAGAACATGCCTTTGACCGATTTTATGCCGAAAGACTTGGTGTAGACTGTGAGAATCTGCTGATTTCACAACCAGATAATGGCGAACAAGCCCTTGAAATAGCCGAAAACCTGATCCGATCAGGTGCGATAGATATTATTGTGATTGATTCCGTAGCCGCTCTTGTCCCAAAAGCAGAGATCGAAGGCGAAATGGGAGATTCTAAAATGGGTCTCCAGGCGAGATTGATGTCACAAGCCATGCGGAAGCTCACCGGGACCATCGGAAGAACCGGTTGCTGCTGCATTTTTATAAATCAACTCCGTGAAAAAATCGGCGTTATGTTTGGCAACCCCGAAACAACCACCGGAGGTAATGCTTTGAAGTTTTATGCCTCCTTACGTCTCGATATCCGACGAAATGGTCCTTCCTTAAAAGATCGCGATGGTAATATGGTCGGTAACCACGTAAAAGTAAAAGTCGTAAAGAATAAACTCGCACCACCATTCCGAATTGCAGAGTTCGATATTATGTTCGGCGAAGGAATTTCTAAAGTCGGTGAAATCGTCGACCTTGGTTCCGATGCAGATATCATCCAAAAAAGTGGAGCATGGTATAGCTACGAAGGCACTAAAATAGCCCAGGGAAGAGATGCCGCAAAGCAATTCTTGCTTGATAATCCGGAGCTTGCCTTAGAAATAGAACAAAAAATTAAAAGCAGACTTGCCAGCAGCCGCTTCGAAGCTGAAGATGAGGTTGAAGTAGATGCTTTAGAAAATTGACATAGTAATAATTGAGATTTTGAGACCTTAATAGGGGAGCAGCCATTGCTTCCCTATTTTTTTGCCCTCTAATCAGAATTTGCAATATCCTTTACATGGATTAAGTTGTTTACCCATAATCACCACCAGAAAAGTATCTTTATACCCCTTCAATGAAGGCTTTAAGAAACACGATAATGAATACACAATCCAGTTTTTATGTTTTGGCCGTGCTAGCGGCTTTTTTTATTTCCTGCGCAGCTCCTAAACAAGCACAATTGCCCGGCGAATCAGATCAAAAAGATTCATTGTTTATAACAATGGATACAATGATGGTACTGCCGGATGACGAGGATTACGGTTTTTTTGAAGAACCCATTTATAAAGGCACTGAAACTCGACATTGGGATCTCATACACACAAAACTAGATCTGTCTTTTGATTGGAAAGAAGAAAAAGTGATTGGTACAGCCATACTGACATTATCTCCTATTTTTTATTCCCAATCTTCTCTCACCCTGGATGCGATCAACTTCAAAATAAAGCAGATCTCTGTGGATGAAAATGTTATTCAAACATATCAGAATACTGACCAGAAACTTATCATTCCTCTGAATCGAGAATACAAAAAAGGCGAAGAGCTGGTCATCGAAGTAGATTATGAAGTGCAGCCCAGGGCGACTGCATTGGCTGTAGATGGCGCGATCACGAGCAATAAAGGATTGTTTTTTATTGACCCACAGGATACGATCCCAGGCTTAGCACAACAGATCTGGACGCAAGGGGAAACGCAATACAGCAGCCAGTGGTTTCCAACGATGGATATGCCCAATGAAAGAGGGACACAGGAAATCATTTTAACAGTCAGCGACACTATGATGACCTTGTCAAATGGTCTGCTTATATCGTCTGCACCTGTGCCGGGAGGGATGCGTCGGGATCATTGGAAGCTTGATCTTCCACATGCTCCTTATCTGACGATGGTGGCCATAGGGCAGTGGGACAAAGAGACCGATTATTGGCGAGGACGTTCAGTGGATTATTATGTCGATCCGGGTTTTGGACCCTCAGCGCGCGCAATCTTTCAGCACACACCAGAAATGCTGGAGTTCTTTTCACAGATTCTCGGATATGATTTCGTTTGGCCAAAATACGCGCAGGTCATCGTAAAACAATTTGTCACCGGAGCGATGGAAAATACAACCGCAGTGATCTATGGTGACTTTGTCCAGTTTAATAAAGATGATGTCATCGATGAAGGAGTCAATGATTACATTGTCGCACACGAATTGTTCCATCAATGGTTTGGTGATTTGGTGACGTGTGAATCATGGTCTAATATCACCCTTAACGAAGGTTTTGCTAACTATGGAGAATACTTGTGGCAAGAACATAAGTTTGGAAAAGAACAAGCAGATTTAACCCGAATCAATGAACTGAGCGGCTACTATAATCAGGCTGAATACGAAGTACATCCGCTGATTGATTTTTATTATTCAGAGCAACAAGACATGTTTGATGCACACTCATACAATAAGGGTGGTTTGGTATTGCACATGCTGAGACACATCGTAGGAGATGATGCATTTTTTGCTTCACTTCAACTTTACCTAAAACAAAATGCTTACAGTGCAGTCGAAGTGTCAGATTTAAAAAAGGCGTTTGAAGAGATTACAGGACAAGATCTTAATTGGTTTTTTGATCAATGGTATTTTGGTATAGGTCATCCAATACTGAATATTTCTCACGCTTATGATGTGGATGGAAAACAACTGAATATTAATATTGAGCAGGTTCAAGATGAGCAAGAATTTAATGAGACTTTCATTCTTCCAATAGAAGTTGCCATCATTTACGCAGATGGAAAAATGGTTGTAGAGAAAATAAAACTTGATCAAAAAACCCAGGAGTTCACAATCGATGTTGCCTCATCGCCAGTTGCTGTGATTATCGATCCTAATGATATTCTCCTCGCGGTGGTGGATCATCATATGCCTGCCTCTGAGTATCCGATTCGTGTGCTTGCTCCCATTTCGATTAATCACAGGCTTTCTGCTTTTCGGATGATGGAAGAGATTGATTTGGATCTTGTCAATCAGCTTTTGGAAGATTCCTCTCACACCATGCAACTGATGGCCATCAATGAGCTTGTGGAGCGCGGTGAGGTAGACAGGCTTTATACGATTGCAAAAAGCGCAAGCCGCGCGGATGTCCAATATTATATTATGGAAGTTCTACGGGAGGCCGATCCAATGAGGGCAAGAGATGTTGCCGTGCGATTACTCGAGAGAACAGATAAAGTGCCAATGATCTATTCCTCTTTATTGGCCATAGCCGAGGTAGATATAGATGAAGCGATGCATTGGCTGACGCATTTTGAACGCAATCAATCCGAAGCTTTATTTGTCGTTCGTGCATCGATTGCCGCCAGACAGGCAGATGGAATTTCCCTCGATTATTTCTTATCAAAACGAGCGGCCAATATATCCGATGATTATCTCGAAGAGTTTATTGGGTCAATGGCATTTTTCCTTTCAGCTCAACCAAAAGCGGTCCAGGATGAGGGACTGAATACCATCGACTCTCAGTTTTTTCTCAATACGAATGAACCAGAATATAGAAGATTCTTTCTAATCACTGGACTGCTCCAACAATTCGTGCAGGAAGAGGATTTGGTCTTTCAGGAAAACATCCTCAAAACAATCAACAGCTTGTACCAAAAGGAAACAAGCGATTATCTGAAAAGTATTCTAAAAGAAGGATTGGGTGATCTGCTGGAGTAATTCAGTGAAGATTATTCGAAATAATCACTGTAAGTATTCAGCATTTTTTTGAGCTCCTCTACGGCATCCTGACGTATGAATGTATCAGAGGACTGTAAATGATCCAATATTTGGGCAATATTATCGATGAAATTGGTAAACTGTTCTTTGGCCCCACCTTCTAGTTTAGAAGAATTATAGGTTTGCTTAACAGTACTGATTAGGTTGGAAGTTAGTATTTGATAATCTTCCACTGATGCCGTAACATTTATTTCATTGAGCGCCGTTTTTATGTCATTAACACCCAAATTGGTCAATTCATCTACTTTCCATTTTTCACCATTATTCAATTCAATAGGTATTAATTTTACCTGATCGGCCACCGGCTTTTTCTCAGATTGCTCTTGCGTAGTTTCCCCTTTTGAGTCACTGCTATCCTTACAAGCAGAAAAAAAAGTAATGAGACAAAGTCCGAGGATAAAAGTAGGTATCAAATTGCGCATGGTAGGAATTGGCTAGTGAAAAATGAGGCACAAATATAGTGAAACTAGCCTGCCAAACCAAGGCAGAAAAAAAGTGCATTATATACAGACCTATGACCCCCGGAAATAGGATCAATACAAGATTGAGCCAATTCTCCGGGGAGTAAAGTTCTGGATATTTTGTGCGGATTAGAGATGAAACAAGAGAGCGTCTAGTTAAGCAACTCTTTTTCCATTCGAATGGCCATAGGAAATAGGATGTTGTTTTCCAGGTGAATGTGGACATGAAGGTCCTGTTCAAATTCCTTTAGCATAGCAAAAGCCACCCTATAGGTGGTACATCCATCCGCAGGTGTTTTATAGTTGTCTGAAAGTTTAGCGATCATAGCGAATCTATCACCCTCCGTTTCATGTTCCTGCATCATCATATCAATCGGACTTATGACCATCCCGAGGCTAGTAGATTCCTTATCGGTAGATGCTAATTTTCGAATCCGCGGAAAAAGGATCATCTCTTCTTTTTTCATATGCTGCGCAAGATCCCCTGCAGAAAGCGCAAAAAGCTCTAACATCTCATGAAGTTCAGGATGTCGATCACCATGCACCTTGCATAGCTTATTCAGAAATTGGAGGATTACCGGCATTTTTTCTTCTACATACCGATGGTGTTTTGTCTCAATATGGTCTATTAGTTCATCCGCTGTCCAAGTCTTAAAATCTGTTCCCTTCTCAATGGAATTGCCTTGTAGCTTTTTAATATCCTGCATAAGCTCTTCGACATGAAGGTTCTTTTTGTCACAGGCCACCGAAATAGGGGTGTTTCCTTTACAGCAAAAGTCAATGCCATATTTGTCAAAAATGGCAGCAGTTCGAAAATCATCCGCCACTATTTCGCCAACTGTTTTTTGATAGGTAGTATCCATCGGTTATTTATGTTTGTTTAGAATATTATTTGATGCAAAGATAAGGGAAATTTATTAATTCGGACAAATTTGTCCGAAATTATAATCAATTATTAATCAGTGACTTAGTAGATTATTGTCTTTTTATCTAAGATAGATAAAGGGAAAGGACGATTTTGAAATAAAAAAACCGACCTGCAGAACAAGTCGGTTTTTATCGATTCGTTTTTGAAGCCAATTCTATTTGACAATGATTAATTTTTGAGCTTGCGTAAAGTTGGTTCCTTGTAATTGAACAAAATAAGATCCCGAAGGCCAGAGATTCAGATCAAGCCTCTCCGTATGACTCCCAGCCAGCATCCATTCATCCGTCGCCAATGTTCGAATCACTTGTCCGTTCATATCCATGACACGCAATGTAATGTGGTCCGCCTCTTCTAATAGAAAATTAATATATGCCTGATCATTTGCCGGATTAGGACTAACAGGTGCCAGATAATGATTGACAAAACTTAGGTGTGGATCATTGATACCCGTTGTTTCATCCTCAAAGACGACATTTTCATCCCCATTGTTATAAAGCACAAATGAGATCGGCAAGAAAAGCATTTCATCCGTTGTTTTTTCACCCCAGGTCACAAAAGCAGGTGGACTGTTTGGGTTGCTTGGATTATTGACTGTATTATCATAGGTCGTATAAACATGCAACGTCGTCCCTGGATCGATCACGATATATTTTTTGAAATTATAAGAACCCTGCCAATTGAAATCCCAATCAGGGATTCTAATCAAATGGGTTGTATCTCCAGCTGTATTGATGGCAAATACTTCAAAGGACTGCCCAAGCAAATGTGCATGTGGCCATATCGCAAAGATACTTGCCTTGATCGGAGATGTAAACTGGCAATGGAATGTCTTGACAGCATTCGGGGCGATAATGAATGGTGGATTTGTAATGAAGGGATCCGTAGGCAGAAAAATAATATTGAGCACTTGTCGTGTTACGGGTTCTTTTTTAAAGAAAATATTCACCGTCGAACTATCCTTCTGTGGAAATGGTTTTGGCCCATAGTGAACTTGCATCAGTATATCAGAACCCGCTGTAAGAATTTGCCCGGTTCCCTCCGGATATGGAATAGGCTTCTGGCCGGGGACATACCCCGGAAACATTCTTTCAAAAGCAGAACTAACTCCAAAACCTCCGAATCCGTCGTACCCATATTCAGGATCAGCCTCATCCAGTGCCCGCGCTTCTCCGGTATTGTCAGAACTAAATAGTGCATGGTGCAAGATGCTGGTATTACCGGGTCGCAACTCTATAGTAGAAATCTGCTTGTCTTCTGTCAGTCCGGTAGGTAATACAAAAACTCGATATTCATCTTTATTACCACCTTGATGTTCAAAGGCTTCGGCCATTGACAAGACTAAATCAGGTGTCCCGATTTGAGAACCGGTAGGAAAATCAGGCAGCGCCGGTTCCTCCGATGCTTCTCCATAAGGTGTTCCATTGTCTGCCCATTCGGCGATTAGGTCTATATCCTCTTGAGATAAAAACCGCTCCCCTTGAAACCTTGAATATTCAGGATCCGCTTTCCAGGGAGGCATATATCGAATGGAAGTCACATATTTAATCATGGGCGCCCATGGTTGTATCTCATTATAATTAGTCATGGAGAAAGGCCCTATTTCATTAGGCCGATGACACTGCGTACAATTGTTATAAATAATCGGCGCAATATCTTTCGTAAACGTGACTTCCTGAGCCAACAAAAGTGTGCCCGATGCGATGAAAATAAAAGTGAATAGTATTGATTTCATAAGTATGGAGTTGTGCGGTGGGGTTATTTTTTATTGTTGTCAAAGTTAATAAAACATCCGATGGCCTGCGTTTCGACAAGCTCTTCACTAGTGTTGCCATCGATCCATCTATTGATAATATCCTCCAGATCGCGGTTTTTAGGATGTAGCTTCCTTTTACCGACCCGAACATAACTATCATCAATTCGTCCGCGATAGATCAGCCGATCTATGCGATGATCCCAAACGGCGACTTCCGGAGTAACACTGATTTTAAATCTTCCTACCAATTCTTTTTCATGATCACTTTTGAGGGGAAAGTTCATTTGATAATTTTTCCCAAAAGCATCAATATCTTCATCCGAAGATGCGGTACTTGGGAAAAAGCCAATAAACCCAACTGCTTTATCTTGATAAGCAATATTGAGTCGGGAAAGTTCCGGTGTATAGAATTGACTGATCAAACACTCATCCAGCAAAAAGACATACACCGTGAGACTATCTGATTGTAGATCAGCAAGAGTGGGGGGACAGACTACAGAGTCCTTCAGTGGAACTAAACTCAGTATAGAAATGAAGATGGAGAGGAACATAGTTCAAAGGTAGGCTTGATATACTAACCCCGAAGGTTTTTAACTAAAGATTAATTGGTTTGCGGAAAAACTACGGTTTGGCTCAAGCCTTATCTAATAACCAAAATCACCTTAGAAACAAGTCAGGAATGCTGATGACCACCCTCAAATCAACTAAAACGTACCTAACTTTGTTCTAGATGGGTATAGTTTAGGGTGCTCGATTTACAGTTAACTTTTTCTTAATCTGTCAGTTAGAGTCGTTTATTGTAAAAATCCCCTTATTTTTGTCCCGGCGTATGATTAGAATAGTATTGGCATATACATTGACGGCGGTTATGTTGCTCTCGCAACTTGGCCTTCCCTTACACATGCATTACTGTAAAGGCATGCTGGAATCCGTTTCAGTGTTTTTTAGCTTAGGCTGTGATAATCATGAGACACAACACCAAAGTACCGCGGCAACTGCTTGCTGCAAAAAAGACATCAAGACGGATTGCTCTGTGGAAAAGGACGGTTGCTGTGATGATGAAATTAAATTATTAACACAAGATATCACATCCGTTTCTCCCCATTTGTTAAAGTGGGTAGTTGCTCAGG
>JBBKXT010000057.1:0-28126 GCA_037969625.1 Saprospiraceae bacterium | reverse complement strand
GTAGACTTCGTACCATGCCTCCCTATTATTTATTATGCACTTGATAGTTGTCAGTCCTATATGTCCAATGGAACAAATATGGACTATTCGGAATTTGTGCCGGACTATCCTACTGTATTGGCATGTGCCGATGTCAGCGCAACAAATGTATACAGATCACCGCCCCTGGAAAATAAACATTCCTGCACTCCCGGCGTGAATGAATCCGTGGCGATGTGTATCAGTTCACATCCTTCCTGCTCCTATGAGGCGGGGCACCAGGCCTCTCTGATCATCGAAGCTCAAATCAATCCACATCCTGACTCTTTGGTGATGCTGACCGGATTGGACTTTTTTGAAAAAGCTCCTGCGCAATATGACTGGATCGATGGCCCGAGTGGCGACAACAATTACCCAACTAAATATGGCATTCGGATATTAAAAAATGGAATAGAAATATATCGTAGTGAAGAAATCAGTACTAACCCAAGCTGGACACTTCAGTCCTTTGATTTCCTAAACGATACAGCTTTCCAGGTCAAAGATGCTGCGCTCTTTCGCATTGAACTTCTTCCATACTGCCCTATCGGAAACAGTGCGCAGGTGTCAGCATGGGATATAGATGAAATAAGAATTTATGGAGGATGTGTTCCAGCCAGTGGCCTGAATGCTGATATGACCGGAAAGGTGATCACAAAGGCAGGTTATGGTATTCCCCATGTAGAAATGCAATTGGCAGACAATCCATCTTTTACAAATAAGATCACCAATATGACTAATGCCTCCGGCACTTATTCCTTTCCGCAAATTGAAAACGGAAATGGGTATTATCTGCAAGGATATAAAAACGATGATGTATTGAACGGGGTCAGTGCGATTGATCTGGTCCTCATCCAGAAGCATTTATTGGGCATCACTCCTTTCACTTCCCTGCAACAATATATCGCTGCTGATGCCAATCATGATGAAAGGGTCAATGTGCTTGATCTTGTCCTCTTGCAAAAACTTTTGCTTGGCTCCATCAATGAGTTTCCCCGAAACACCAGTTGGCGATTTGGCTATCTACCACAGGATATGAGCGGACAGGACCTAAGCACATTTAAAGAGGTGTATAACTTTGAATCACTAAATCAAGGGCATCAATTTGTCGACTTTATCGGGATCAAAATCGGCGATCTCAACGGAGATGCTAAGCGGTAAGTGTTCAGGAGAATGTGATCAGTTTCAATTGATTTTCCACTTAACTATCCTTCTCTACTGAAGACAATTCGGAGTTTTTAAACAGCGAATCAACAAAGGCCATTTTATTAAACACTTGCAGTTGTTCGATCTTTTCTCCGACCCCTATAAATCGAATGGGGATTTTAAACTGATCGGAAATCCCAAGAGCAACACCTCCTTTAGCGGTTCCATCTAATTTCGTAAGTGCTAATGCAGTAACATCGGTAGCTTCTGAAAAGTGACTGCACTGCTCAAATGCATTTTGACCTGTAGTCGCATCTAAAACAAGAAGTACATCATGGGGCGCACCCGGCAAACATTTATCCATTGACTTGTGGATTTTAGACAACTCGCGCATCAAGTGAATCTTGGTGTGTAGTCGCCCTGCTGTGTCAACAATAACGATATCTGCTTTGCTTCGAATACCTTCTTGCACTGCTTCGAAAGCAACGGCCGCGGGATCGGTGTTCATGCCTTTACTGAAAAAAGCACATCCTACCCTATCTGCCCAAACCTTTAACTGATCTACAGCTGCTGCGCGAAATGTGTCACCGGCCCCGAGCAGGACTGAGTACCCTTTCTTCTTATACTGATAAGCCAGTTTGCCAATGGTTGTTGTTTTCCCAACGCCGTTAACCCCAACCACTAAAAGCACATAGGGTCGGTGATCCTGTGGAGGATCGAAATCATCCAGGTCAACCGTATTATTTTCTGTGAGTAGGGAGGCAATTTCTTCTCTGAGGATGGTATTCAGTTCAGAGGTATTAAGGTATTTGTCCTGGGCAACTCTGGCCTCAATACGCTCTATAATTTTTATGGTCGTATCCAGCCCCACATCGCTTGAGATCAATGCGGCCTCCAGTTCGTCAAGAACATCGACGTCCACTTTAGACTTACCGGCTACGGCTTTGGATATCTTTTGAAAAAGGCTGGACTTGGTTTTTTCCAGGCCCTGTTCCAGTTCCTGTTCTTTTTCTTTAGAGAAGAATTTCTTGAAAAAACTCATGTGCGAAAGGTGAGGTATAAAATGAAGATATCTGAAATATAGCCAATGATCTACTCATTTGCTGTACTTCAGATATCAAAACATGGCATGAGGCCAATTGTTGTTAAGGTTTCTTTACTATTTCTCAGCAAAGAATTCTTTCACTTTGTCTTTGTGTACCATAACCTCCTTATAGGAGTACTTTCCGCTTACAGGGTCTTTGATGGGACGAACCACCTTGACAAAATCCCTTCCGGAACCAACGTTTGCTGCTCGCTGAGCAACCTTTGCGTTTTTGGAAATTTTAGCCATGAGCCGATGATTTTATTATTTGATTTCTTTGTGAACAGTCACTTTCTTCATGATCGGGTTGAACTTCTTGAGTTCAAGTCGATCAGGGGTATTCTTGCGGTTTTTCTGCGTTACATAACGCGAGGTACCCGGAAGGCCTGTAGCTTTATGCTCAGTGCACTCAAGAATAATCAGGTTTCTATTTCCTTTTGACTTCTTTGCCATGATATTGCTCTATTATACTATTGCTTATTATTTTTTGATCAGTTTGACCCCGGTGTCGTGGCCTTCTGCTTTTAATCGCATCAGGTACTCATAGATGCCTAATTTATCTATGGTACGCAGTGCTGAAGTGGAAATATTCAATTTTATCCACTGTCCAGTCTCCGGAATAAAGAAATTCTTCTTCTGTAGGTTCGGCAAAAAACGTCTCTTCGTTTTCACGTTTGAGTGAGAAACTTTGTGTCCTGTCATCGGTTTCTTACCGGTCAATTGGCATACTCTGGCCATAATATCTGGCTTTATTGTTATTTATAAAAAGCTACAATTCAATTGATTACTCAAAAAAAAGAGTGACCTCGGAAGGATTCGAACCTTCAACCTCCTGATTCGTAATCAGGTGCTCTATCCAGTTGAGCTACGAAGCCCTTCCCTTAAATGGAGCGCAAAGATAAAATTTTATCTCTGACATTATATATTCTACTTACAGTTAATTTCAATATTGGGCCTGTTATAACCTTACTTTGCTGGCTATTAATTGAGAACCACCAGTTTACGCGTCATATTATCCCCACCATGACGTAAGGTCAAATGGTATACGCCGGCCGATAGCGAGCGCCCATCAATTTCTATCACACCGCCGGCTGCAATATCCTCATTCACAGGTATCTCCAGGATTTTCACTCCATTAGAGGCAAATAGCTCAAAAAGTGCTCCGGAAACCACCCCTTCTACCTGAAAAAACACCTGAATTTTCTGGTTCTGAGAAGGATTCGGTTGAATAGACACGATTTGGATTCCCGGTTCAATCGGTGCACCACAATCAGAAGTCGTGGTCGCCAGCATCGCCTGATTTACCTGGATTCGCTTTCCGGTAGAGGTGATTTCATTCAGTGAATTATTGACCTTGCCGGTGGCATAAAGGATATCCCTCACTCTTTCTGCAATGATATTAGGGTCCGTTTTCAAGTCAGCCAGAAACTCAACACAGGGTGTACTGTACATCAAAGCAATAGCCCCGGCTACATGAGGAGCAGCCGCACTAGTTCCGGGAAATTCTTTATACTGATCGATCGTTGCCGTTGTGTACGTTCCATGGCCCTGTGCCCCTATATCTATACTTGTCGCACCATAACCAGCATTCCCTACGATCTCATCTGAAGGGTCAACATTGGTCACAGCAATCATATATGGAGAAGTACAGGTCGTCGGCATATCACCGGCAACATCTACAGAAATACTCTGATTTGGAGCAGCGGTCACACTTAAGATTCCTTTATCGCCTAACTTATCATACATCTCACACCATAACGGATGATCTGCAGCCCACGCATTATTGATTCCTCCCGACAAATTAGTGACCACGACAAATGCTCCTTTCTGACCATTTGTTTGCTGATATAGATCACGCATTTTGAGCACATACTGATAGGCCTCGATAACATCTGACTCAAAATCAGCGCCACTGATGAGCATCAGTTTTATGTCCCAATTGACACCACTGACCCCTTTACCATTATTTCCTACTGCCCCTATCACACCACAGACGGAGGTCCCATGGGTTTTGATAGGATGCGAATCATCTCCTGTGGCTACATTATAGCCTATCCTATCATCTATATATCCATTCAAGTCATTATCAATTCCATCATTTGCTATTTCCTGTCGGTTGATCCATATATTATCCTCCAGATCTATGTGATCCGCCTGAAATCCATCATCAATCACGGCTACTACGATGGTATCACCTGCACTGGTGACGCCGCCGGTAGAAACGCTCCATGCACCAGGCATTCCAATCAGGTTCATGTCACTTTGACTGATGTAAGCAGGATCATTTGGCACTCTGTCCCGCCATTCAATTTTTTGATCTTCGGCGATATACTGCACACATGAGAGGGCGCTTAGTGAAGTGCTTTTACTTCTTGGCACTTGCACTACCCACCAATTGCCTACGGACAGCTGCCTTTTAAAGGTGTTCGGTGCAGTATAATGCTGTTCTTGCCACCATTCATCCAGACATCGGCTATCCGAGCTTTGTAATTCTACAAGCCAACGACCAAGGGGTTCTGAAACATTCATGTCAGAAGGAATGAAAACGAGGAGAGAGAACAGGATATTAATTAAAAACATAAGGCAAGCTGAATCTTTGGTGTTGAAGTTCAAACGAAGTACTTCGTATGTTAGTGTAAAGGTATTGGTTAAATCAAGGCAAATCAACTAAAATTAAAAAAGACAGTTATGATGAATAGCTGCCTTTCTTTTGAACTTTTTACATTACTATTCTTGTCGCTTGCCAAAGGCGAGACGAGCATTGACACCAAATCCTCCTGTATCAAAACTATCGCCGCCCTCAAAAACATAGACAGGTCGCCAATCCGCACCAATGACAAAAGGCGCATTCGGAAATCTAAGTTCCAATCCTACTTCACCGGCTACGCCTAACAGAAAAGGATCTCCAAAATACATGGACAACCCTAACCCTGAATATAGGTATAGGTCACTGCCCAATAAGGGTTGATTCAAAAAATCACCCAAAATTTCCAAACCCACATGATCCCCAAAAGAAACGTCAACGTGCATCCTGCTAAATCTTCCGAAATTAACCATCGCATCAAGCGCAATGTTGTTGCCCAGGGCATCGCCAAACCGAATACCGATTTCCTGAGAAATGCCACTATAACTGGTCAATAACAATGCGAGAAAGACCAATGATCGTAATAGTTTTTTCATAGGGCATTTAATTTTTAGTTTGAAGATAAATAGGGGTGTCAGAAAATCAAATATAACAAATCTTTAGGGTCCGATTAAACTTCTTTTTCATGAAAGAGATTCATCATTACATTATGTTCTGAGTGACCGCCATTCCTCAGTTAGCATAATAAAAAACTGTCATTCATAGCGAAGCGATGAATCTCTTGAATATCTTGGTAAACAAGTGATACTAAATTATTAATAACAAATTACTTTCTTAATAAATCTTCATATCCTGTCGAGATGTTCTTTTGTGAAATCATTTATCTCATCACCCGTATTCAGCGTAGACGCTGGCTCGAAGAGCATGACAGAGACTTCTTTTGTGGCGATGGGCTTATGCTCCACTCCTCTGGGCACCACGATAAATTCGTTTTCACCAATCTCCACAGTTTTGTCGCGGAAGGCAATTTTCAATTTTCCTTTCAGCACATAAAACAATTCATCTTCATGCTCATGTTTATGCCAGACAAACTCACCTTTTAACTTAGCAAGCTTCACCTGCTGCCCATTTAATTCAGCAACAATCCGAGGATTCCAATGATCTTCAAAGAGGGAAAGTTTTTCAGTGATATTTACTTTTTCCATAAGTTCAGTATTATAATTTGGGAAAAGCTATTAATTTAAATAATGTCTCTTTTCACCACGATCTGTCATCCCATAAGGGAACCGTTAATCTCTCTGAATCCAGGCCTTTTGCTCCCAGCCCGTTTATGGGATCATCCTTATGCTGATGGGTTATTAGAGGCTCCCTAAACATTTTGAAAAAAAACATTTCGAATTAGGGAGAATCATGTCGCCCTAAACTGTTCGACAGCTCCAATGTTCTCCTTTTCCTGCGTGCCCTGTAGCTGTTAATGCTATTGGGTCCGCAAGAAGGAAAAGGAGAAAAAGCAAAGAACAGAATGGCCTTTGGCAAACCTAATATAAAGCAAATGCTCCAATCACAAATGGAGTTTTTAGGGCGACGAGGTTTTTGGATACTTTTTTCCGGAAAAAAAGTATCAAATCATGACGAAACAGGCAAATTAAAGTGAATAGAATCTATTCAATTTAATTTATGCACACCCTTATAGTTTCTTTCACCCGCTTCCACAGAAAATGAAAGTGTATTTTCTACAGGCGGAATGGGACAGTTATAGCCATCACTATACGCACACCATGGATTATAACACAAATTAAAATCAATGATCAGTTTGCCATCTTCTGCCTCGACCTTAGACATATTTAAATAACGACCGCCGCCGTATGTGGTCACACCGTTCGTCTCATCTTTAAAAGGAAGAAATAAATAATCGGCATAGACAGGATTGTTGCGCAGACTCATGCTTTCATATAAGGAAAGGGTTACACTTTCCTGTTCCCAAACAAAGGTGGCAACACCCCATTTTCGATATGTTTTTGTGATCCCGCTATAGGTGGGCAACTCGAAAGGTTCCGCTTGAGGTGTTTTCACAAATACCGCATCTACTTTCAACAACTTATTCACCGGAAAGAAATCCAAATTAGCAATCTCAGAGGAGTCCAGCGGAGCTCTCGGATCCGTTACAAATTCAAGCTTGTAGGCATCTCGATGATTGCTGATTGACTTGTTGTATGACACACAACTATTCAAAAAGAGTGCACCCATCACGAGAAAAAAATACTGTTTCATTCATTAATTTTTGTTGAGACTAATGCAAGCTTTGATCCATCCGGACTCACCGCCAGTCGAGTCACTTGTTCAATACCATAGATGGTCAGATCAGCCATTTGTTGCCAACTCGTATTCCTGTCGGGATGATAACAAAAAAGCTTTCCTTCAAAACCCATAAAATATGTTCCATCCGATGCCAATGCAAAGTCTTCTGTCATCCCGGGCGTCTGCATGATGATGTCCATACTAAATGCATCACTGTTGTACTTTTTCAAATACCAATAATCATTCGAAAACCTATGTACATAAACGATGGAACCATATGCATTGGTCCATAAAGTGCGGCCCACTACGGATGTAATTTTACGTGCCTGTTGATTGACAATATTATACTTTTCAAGTTTGCTTGATTCGCCATCGATTCTGAATAAACCTAATTGATCCTTATCTATCCAAGTATAATACCCGACATCCTTCCGATCAGGGGTAACAGATCTGAATACTCCGCCTGAAAGTCTGGCCATACAAACCTGTTGATCCATGATATCCCCTTCCACCTGTCGCACCACGGACAGATATTCATTCGTTGGATCAAATCTTGGAGAATACTCATTCGAAGTAGTATGCGTCAGCCTTCTGATCCTTGAATCATTGAGTGAAAGTTGGTAGATATCATTCTGATTTTCATCCAGCCATCGCACACTCACCAATAAATCTCCTTCTGGTGTAAACCAAGGTTGGTTGGTATATCCGCCCGGATTGAATCCGCTGAGAAACTTCGGTTGATAAATATGATATGTACTACCTGCTTTATGGAGCTCAAAGACATAGAGATCAGTCGGTACTTGCGCGTTGATAGCAACTGAAAACAGAAGACTTAGAATCAAAAACAGGACTGGCTTGGAAGTAGTATACATAAACAACAAATTCATCAGCATGCCTCAAATCTGAAGCTATTGCCTTGAACTGCCTAATATACAAAGGGATTTGAACAATTCCTAGAGACTGGTCTTTCCGTCATCAGTCCATTTTGTAGGCAGAGGTAAATATCCTGCTCCAATTGATACCATTGCTCATATCTCCATTCTTGGTAGAGAACCAAATAAATAATGGTTTTCCGACAATATGATCATGTGGTACGAACCCCCAAGCCCTGGAATCTTCTGAATTGTGGCGATTATCTCCCATGGCCCAGAAATAGTCTTGCTTGAAAGTATAAGTCGTCGCCGGTTTGCCATTGATTATATATTGGCCGTTTTCTTCTTTAAAATCATTTCGGTCATACACATCGATGACGCGGCGATACAAAGCGATCGTCTGCGGATTCAAATCAACCGTTGCTCCCTTTTTAGGAATATAAATGGGGCCATAATTATCTACTGTCCAATTAGCAAAATTATTAGGATCATGCGGAAAAAGACCAGAGGAGTATGGAGACATATCGAAATGTTCGATTTTTATATTCGGGTCCATTTTTTTCAATTCTTCTACCTGTGAATTGCTGAGATAATACGGGACTACTTTGTTTTGTGGAATTTGAATACCCATGTCTTGCACCTTTTTCCAATTCAATCCATTTGAATTTATTTGGTACATAAACTGAAGATTTTTTGGATTCGTTGCGGCTTGACCATTAATATACACCTGACGATTTATGATCTGGAGACTATCTCCTGCGATGGCAATACATCGTTTTATATAATGATCTTTCTTATCAATAGGTCGTGTGATCAAAGGTGCATTTCCAACATCGCGTTTTGCTTCCGGATTTGTTTTCACTTGAAAGGCTGTGTAAGATCTTGATGGTGACAGATAGACGCTATCACCTACGGGCCAATTGAATACGATTGGTTCGTTGTTATCAATGGATTCGAGCGCCGGCAATCTGAAGTACGGCAAGGAAGGTGATTCAAGATAAGACTCTCCGCCTACGACGGGCAGTGTGTTATGTAATAAAGGAAACATCGCAACGGTCATTGGTGTGCGAATACCATAATGTGCTTTGCTCACAAAAAGGAAATCACCGACCAGCAAAGAACCTTCCATCGAGGGTGTAGGAATCTTGTATGCTTCGAGTAAAAACATGCGAATAAAAGCAGCGGCAAAAACAGCAAAGACTATTGCTTCTGTCCACTCACGCATCGGTGATTTACGATATGGATTGGTCTTCATCAACTTTTCCAATTGACGTGGCTTCTGAGCCTTTATAGCTTCTTCTATTTGCTGTTTGTAAGCTTCTTCCCTTGGAATAATCGGGCTGACATATTTATCATCTTTATTGAGCGCTATCGCAGTAAAAATCGCCGGAGCATAAATCACGGCCAGCGCGCTGTGGACAAAACCAAGCTTATCGAAAGACCTCACCAGATCCACTGCCATGCTGCAAAAAATAAAAATATTGACGATCGGGAAAAGCAACCACAAGGCATGTGATGGCTTTCGACCTATTAATTTACACCATTCGACAAAATTGATACCGGGAATTAGCCCTTTGACCGCATTGACACCTGCTTTAGGGAAAAGCAAGTAAAGGCTGATACTTAGTACTATGTATGAAACAATCAGGAAAATAAGGATACTCACGTGGATTCTATTTTGTTATGACACTTAGAGCGCCAAAGATATAGTATTTCGTATGTCTATCCGATTGAAGGGCCACTTCAATCGACGTACTAAGTAAATATCTCGCAAGTTACCCCATAAAATCCTGATCCTCGTCCCCATCGAGATCATCCAGCATTTTACCTAATGGATCGCTAAAACCGATTTCACCCTGTTTCAATTCCTTGGTCAGTACATCTAAATCTGAAAGCGCATGCAGGATGATTTCCTTGTAGACGTGATGTTCATTTTTAGGGATATTCTTTCCCTCCAACAAACGATCTAATCCCGGAACACCATCCAAGATGGCATTAAACTTTTCGTCACTCAAGTCATTTGGCAATTGCACCACATGATGATCTCCGAAAAAAGCTCTGATCGCCCCATAGGGATCGCTGTCTTTTCCTTTCCTGATTTTATCCGGATTTGGAAATATCTTTAAAAATTCCTCCCGGATAGCGCTCCCTACCAATTGCAGCGCCACATTATATTGTCCTTCAACTTCCCCTTCATATACCAACTCCATTTTTCCGGTGATCGCGGGGATCACACCCCAGAAGTCAGCGATTCGGACTACTGTAGAATCCTCTTTATTAATGAGCGTTCGACGCTCGGCTGTACTGTATATATTTTCCAACGCGGTGATGCTTAAGCGCGCAGACACACCGGATTTTTCATCGACATATTCACTTTCGCGCGCTTCAAAGCTGATTTGTTCAAGAATATTATGTACCACTTCAGGCAAGATTACTTTCTTTTTCTGCGCTTCAGGAATACGCGCCTCTTGCTTGGTAATGATTTTAGCCACTTCAATCGTATTCGGATAATGCGTAAGTATCTGGCTCTCAATCCGATCTTTCAACGGCGTGATGATTGAACCTCGGCTCGTATAATCCTCCGGATTGGCAGTGAAGACAAATTCGATTTCGAGCGGTAGTCGGGTTTTAAAACCACGAATCTGAATATCTCCTTCCTGCAAAATATTGAAGAGCGAAACTTGAATTCTCGCTTGCAAATCAGGAATTTCATTGATGACAAAAATACATCGATGCGCTCTCGGAATAAGTCCGAAATGAATGACGCGTTCATCACTATAGGGGAGCTTAAGTGTGGCTGCTTTGATGGGATCGACATCGCCTATTAAATCTGCCACGGAGACATCAGGGGTTGCTAATTTTTCAACATATCTTTCACTTCGGTGCAACCAAGAGATTGGTGTCTCATCTCCCAACTGTTCCACCAAGTTCTTTCCAAACGCAGTCATTGGTGCCATCGGGTCATCATTCAATTCACTCCCCTTGATGATTGGAATGTATTCATCCAACAGGTCTACCATCAATCGTGCGATTCTTGTTTTGGCTTGTCCTCGCAATCCCAACAGTAGTATATTATGTCTTGAAAGGATCGCACGTTCCATATCGGGCAATACCGTATCATCGAAGCCGTAAATGCCTGTAAAAACTGGTTGTCCTTTTTGCAATCGAAGGATCAAATTATCCCTCAATTCCTGCTTGATTGATTTAGGCTTATAGCCTTGCTTTTTCAGCTCTTTTAATGTGGTCGCTAATGTCATTAACGTTTAAATTTTCTTTTGTTCTGTTTGTAATCCAAAAATATAAATGACCCTAATCCTTCCAGATTACTGTAGAAAGCTTTGCCGTCATTGGCCTTTGTAAACTGATCCACAAATTGTACTAACCAAGGGTCGCGTGCTATCATAAACGTAGTGATTGGAATATCTAGTTTTCTACACTTTACGGCCAGTGCATAACATCGTGTAAGAATCTTCTTGTCTAATCCAAAGCTATTTTGATAATACTTCTTTCCAATTTTTATACAGGTAGGTTTCCCATCTGTGATCATCATGATCTGTTTGTTGGGATTTTTTCTTTTCCTTAAAATATCCATCGCCAATTCTATGCCGGCCACGGTATTCGTATGATAGGGTCCGACTTCGAGGTAGGGCAAATCCTTTATACCAATTTGCCAGGCATCATCGCCAAAAACAATAATATCCAGTGTGTCTTTCGGGTAGCGTGTCGTGATCAATTCAGAGAGTGCCATCGCAACTTTTTTGGCCGGCGTGATTCGGTCCTCTCCATACAAAATCATGGAGTGAGAGATATCGATCATCAGTACAGTACTCATCTGAGATTGATAAAATCGTTCATGGACCTGCATATCTTCTTGTGTCAGACTGAAGTTTTCGATCCCGTGATTAATATGCGCGTTTTTGATTGTCTCAGACACTGCGATTTGATCCAGTGCATCGCCCCATTCATAAGGTTTGATTTCTGAATTGACTTCATCGCCGAGGCCAATTGCATTTGTACGATGATCTCCGCGTTTTGATTTCTTCAACTCATCAAATACATCTTCTAAAGCCTGTCTTCTGAGTTCGATTTCCATTTTCGCTCCGGGCTTCATCGAGCGATCTTGTTTATTTTCCTTGAGATATCCCTTTTCTCTCAATTCCTGAATAAAATCAGCAATGCCATAATCCGGGGTTGTCAGATTATGCTGTTTGTCCAGATTGGTGAGCCAATGGAGGGCTTCACTGACATCTCCCGACGTATACATGAGCAACTCCTTGAACAGATTCAAAAGCTTCTCAAAGGGAGTGCCTGAAAAGGCATCCGCATCATATTTTCTAAAATTCCAACTAAACATATAAGTAATATAGGACAATTAGAATCGGCAAATTGTTTTGACTTCACTATGGCAAATAGGCACTTTAAGATAAATACCATAAAAAATGCCACTGATTTAAAACCAGTGGCACCTGTTTGATTTATATTTTAAAAATTTATTTTAGGACAAAACTTGCCTTTCCCGCCATAAAGCCTTTGTTGTAAATCTCCACCTCATACTTACCCGTATCAAAAGAGATTCCTGGCTGCCAGTTGATACATCCTGGTGCCACTTCATTCTCATAATCCATTTCAATATACTGGGTGTATCGAATGCGTTCATCGCTATTACCAAGTTTCATCGTGCCAGAACCCAGGTCCTCTATGGCCATGACCTCACCCATTGGATTGATAATTCTTAAATAGAATTTTTCTGTTCCAGCCTCTGAAATGAGATTACTGGTGGTGTTGAAGCACACCTTAATACCATCAATTGTTTTCGCTTTTTTGGTGTCGGATTCTTTTCCGGATGTTTTGACTTTATAGCCAACAGCACTTATTTCATTAACCTTTACAGAGGAAGCAATATTTACTTTGCCGGCAAGCATATCCTTTTCTACTTGCAACTTATCCTTTTCGGTGGTGAGGGATGATTTTTCTGCAGCCAGTTCTTCATTCGTCATTTGTACTTCCTCGACGATGATCGCAAGTTCGTCCCGCTCGCCTGTCAGGCTGATGTTGCTTTGCTGCAATGCGGCATTTTGCTTTCGTAATTCCTCGACTTCTGTCACATAGGATCTAAGTTTGGAAATCTCTTCCTTCGCCTTTCCTAATTCGCTTTTGGACTTCAACAAGACATCGATACTTTCTTTCTGCTTTTTTAATTCCGTTTTTTGAGTCTCTATCATGGCGTTCAATTCGCTGTTGGAACCGCGCATGCTTTCCAGATCAGAGAGTGCGGAATAGTATTCTTTTTCCAAATCGGCCTTCAGACGTGTTTCTTCGATGAGTTCAGCATTCTGCTTTTTGACCAGTTTGTCCAGATTGACTTTATTGTAAATCAGAAAAGCAGTCAATCCGAGTAGTGCTATAATGGCCACTGTGGCGAGTGCCAGCAGCTTTTGTTGTGAGGATTGTGACATAGTATAAGTAGTGTTGTGTTAAAAGAAAAGTAAATATAATGAATGATCAAGGATTTTTAGGTTTAATAATTTCTGCAAAAGCTCGGGGAATGACCAAATAACGGGAGGGAATCCCCGAATTGGGGTATAAACCATCGTATTGCTTAAAACCTTAATTTAGTATAAACCTAAAAGTCGCTCACTTTCAAATACTTAAAATACCCAATATTAACCACCCTTATTCACCCTCAAAACCAATTTGACTTATGACCGCCCTTGAAAATGTTCTCTTTTTGGATATAGAGACAGTATCCCTTGAACCTGATTATAACAAACTTGATGAGCGGGGAAAAAAACTCTGGCAACGCAAAATAGGATTTTTGACCCGAAAAGATGACCAGGAATGGACGGAAGCTGATTTTGCAAAAAGCTATGCGGAACGGGCAGCCATCTATGCAGAATTTGGCAAAGTGATCGTAATCAGCGCTGGAAGCATAAGCTTTGCTGATCATGGCCCAATACTGAGTATCCAATCATTTTACGGAAATGTTGAAAAACAAATTTTAAAGGATTTTGGCACTTGGATTGAAAGTAAATTTACAAATCCTAAAGTGCATATGTTGTGCGGACACAATATCAGAGAATTTGATATTCCCTATCTCTGTCGCAGAATGACGATTCACCAAATTCCACTGCCTGAGCTTTTTCAAATGGCCGGTAAGAAACCGTGGGAACTCACGTATTTTGCGGACACCCTTGAGCTATGGAAGTTTGGCGATTATAAAAATTTTACCTCGTTGGATCTGCTCGCTTACACGTTGAATATTCCGTCACCAAAAAGTGATATGGATGGTTCGCAAGTGGGTCATGCCTACTGGCAGAAAAACAAACTGGAGGACATACGACATTACTGTGAGCGTGATGTGCTGGCAGTTGCGCAAGTCTATCTGAGATTAAATCACAAGCCGCTGTTGGATGAAGATCAGGTGATTGTTTTGGATGCTGAAAAATGAAGGTTGAAATGTCAAAGAGATTTTTGATCTGTCGCTGGAATCTGTGTTGAGACACGCTTGTGTAACAATTTTTCCGAGCAGGAAGAGTTTAGCACTTGGAGCCTTTGGCTCCTGTTGTTGAGGAGGGTTTAGTTTTTGTGAGGGTTCAGTATCCACGAGTTTAGTGAGTTTAGACCAGTGTCTTCGACACTTTAGTTTAGGTTTAGTAAATAAAAAGGCTTAAGAGGTTATTGATTGAAGAGATAAGAGCAATTTAAAAAGGTCTCCCACAGTCCCGCTTAGCGGGAGCAGATAAAAATGCAGAAAACGCAGAAAAATTACACAGATGAGCTAAATCACAGGTGAAGCACGAAGGCATTCACCTCAAGGGGTATCAGGCACGAAGGCATTCACCCCAAGTTTTGAAATCACCAAATTATCCTTGAATCACGATCCCTCTGGTCACACTCTGATTGCCTTGTCGCAAATGAATGAAGTAATGTCCTGAAGGAATCTGTGCAATATTTATTTTTTGTTTCATCAATTGTCTAGGTCCTTTTGGTCCGGTCCAAACTTGTACTTCATGGCCCCATTTATCGAGTAATGTTGCTGTCCATTCTTTTCCATCTGATTGCCATTCCAATGTTGTAAATCGTGCAGTTGGATTTGGATACAATTTAAAATGTGTTTCCGAAAAGACTTCCTGTTGAATGGCTGTAGATAATGAGCAACCTTCGATAAGTGGTAAAAACTGTACTTCAGGATTGAGTATTTCAAAAATTGTTGCCTCCTCTACGCCGATCCAATCTTTTAAAACTGTCGCATAGACAGATCTAAAATCATACTGCATCGGCACGCCTGCCTGTGGTTCTGAATCAAGTGAAATTTGTGCATTTTCACCGAGCACACCCGGTTTGACACAAGAACCAAAAAGCATCAAGGGTGCGGCAGTGCCATGATCGGTTCCAAAACTATCATTAGATCGTATCTGGCGACCAAATTCAGAAAAGGTCATGGTCAAAACACGCTCTTCAAGTCCGAGCAATTTCAGGTCATCCTGGAATGCTTTAACCGCACTGGAAAGCTGGTCTAATAACTCGGCATGATTCCCTTCGGTAGTCTCTCCCTCTGTCTGAGCAGAATGCGTATCAAATCCACCTAAGGAACAAACATAAACTTTTGTCTTCAAGCCACCTGCCATCAGCAAGGCAACATTTTTGAGTTGGATCGCCAATCGATTTCCATCAGGATAGGTAGCCTCATGATCGCCATTTTCGGCAGCCTCTAATATCACACCGGAATACGCATTGGTTTGCGCGATCGCATCAATCAGAAATCGCAATTCACTTCCGTAATTATTGTCTGGAAGATTTCCTATTTCACTTTCAGAAAGTGGTGCCAGTGAAAATGGATCATTGAGTGCGAGTGAAAAATTGGTCAATGGTCCTTGACAAGTTTCTGATACTAATGAACCCATCGTCAATGCAAAGGGTGCATCATATGTTCCATTAGGATAACCCTCCGGATATAAAGGGTGGTCATCATTGAAATATCTTCCCAACCAGCCTGTGGATTCAAACTCATTAGCTGCTGAAGCAGACGTCCAGATATCCGTAGAACGGAAATGTGATCGATCCTGGTTTGGATAGCCTACCCCTTGCACGATTCCCATTTTTCCATCCCCATATAATTCCTGGAGCCCGGACATCTTTGGATGAAAGCCCAGACCTGATTCAATCCCAAGCACACTGGATTCAGGGATTAAAATATTCGAACGCAGATTGCTCAGGGCACTGTATTGATCCGTGGGGATGACACAATTCAGGCCATCATTACCTCCATTGAGTTGAATAATCACGAGTGCTCTGTCATTTTCCGGTCCCTGTCCAAGCATGAATGGAAATGGAACTGCATTGAGCTTCATCCCGTTAAGCACCACAGGAACTGTAGAGAGCGCACTATTTCTGAGGAAATTTCTTCTTTTCATAATACTATGATTAAAGCCTAATCAATGGCTGATTACTGTAATTGAAATTCAGGTAAAGAAAGAATGGCACTGAACAATAACTTCAGTCTGGTCTCTACAGCTGTCTTTTTAGATTCGTTTGTAGGATCTAGTTTATAGGCACCATATTCAATAGTCCATTCAAAATCCGGAAGACCGGGGATAAGAACTTCTTTCAAAGAGTCCAATTGACTTTGTGTTAATGGCCACGGAAGTGCTACATCCACTAAGGCTTTGATCAACACATTTGGATCTTCTCCGGAAGGAACTTTATCCGCTAGTTTTAAAGTATCAATACCCCATCGTTGATCAAAAAGACTGATCAGCCCATACGCCATGCCATCTGACAAAGCACGACGGATTGGCAGCGTGACGCTATTAATCCAATTTCTATAAAAAACCGGATCCTGATAATAGGCTTTCCACCCGGCAACGCTTGGTGGATCGAACATTTCCTGTTGAAGCAATGCATTGACGCCAAATAAAGAAAACCACAAGTTATACGTCTGATTCAAATTAAATGGGATGTCTGCTTCAAAAGTCTTAATCAAGGATGCCGTATAATCTATCGGACTTTTTATCATACAACCAATGGCATTTTCATCATAAAAATGCTCACTGGAAAGCAAGGCCTCAAGTGCTGGTTGTATTTCATAATCTGAATCGCGGAGAATCACCGCTAAAGGCTCTATGACATTAGTTTCGATTTCTGCATCGATGTGATAGTAAACAAACCAGCGATATAATTTTCTGGCAAAAAACTTTGACACGGCTTCTTGCTGGAAAATGATATCAACGACTGTTTTGTACTCCTCTGCGCCATCATTTTGAATCACGACATTCCCAAAACGATGAGAAAGTTGTTTCGTATCTGTGTCATGTCTGTTGGATCGATAGGATGCATCCGGATGTGGACCGGCGATATTAAAACCGGCGTAATTGATTACCCAACCTGTTAGAGCTCGAGCTATCTCTTTTATATCCTCTTCAGTATAGTTGGTGTAATCTCCGGGACCTGCTTGATCACCCTTGCCGATTGTAAATAACTCAAGTAATTCACGGGCATAGTTTTCATTGGGTGCATTCTTATTATTTTCATTCCCATTGAGATATCGGAGCATTAGGGAATTAACTGTTATGTCTTTGACGAGAGATTTGAAATTTCCAAAAGCATTATTTCTCAACAATTCAATGTATTGATACATAAATTTCCCATGCGGTGCTCCACCCGTCACAAAATGATTATGCCAGAAGAGCACCATTTTCTCTCGCAAATTGACGCCTTCATTGAGCACCAGACCTAACTGCCAAGCTCGAATGGAGCGCTGTGAAAAACCTTGATTCTGGGAAATTGGTTCATAGACCCAAGGTGCTCCGACCGGAACAAAGGGATCTCCAATGAAATAATAATTAATAGGCAGTGCAGGATCCGGCGAGGGGCTGAATAATCGCGTGATCGTCATCTCCATCCCATCCTCTACGGCTTGCGCGATCTGCTCTGTATTTGGCGCAAACATGGCTCGTTGCAACAGATGTTTGGCTGTTTGTTGATTCCATTCGCCCGAATAAGTACCTAATCCACCTAGAATTTCAACTGGTGGGGCCATTGTCAAAGCGGTTACCATTGAAACCTTCGATGAAGAGACTGCTTTTGTTGTGTTTCGCGATTGAGATAAAATATCTATAAAATCTTCCATAGAGCTGAATTCGTGATCTTGATGAATAGTGGTTAGTCCCAATTTCTAATCTGGGCTATAATGCGCATGATAAATATAGTCAAATCATCAATCGGATCATTGCTTATATGTAGTAGACTGCAAAACGATGGCTTTGTACTCAGTTTGGCCAAACTCATTTTTATATCTTGCAGCCACAAAGGTTGTTGAACGTGAAAATACTAGTGACCGGAGCGGCAGGATTTATTGGATTCCACATGTGTAAAGCACTGATGGCGGAAGGGCATGAGGTCTATGGCCTTGACAATCTGAATGCCTACTATGATATTCGACTCAAATATGCCCGACTTGAACAGTTGGGCATTAAGCAGGGAAAGCTCATCCAAGGCAAGGCGATGGCTGGAGCGAATGGATTTACTTTTTACTACCTCGATCTATTGGATGGGGCGAATATCTCCGGTTTATTTTCTGAGGTCAGGCCTGAAGTGGTAGTAAATCTAGCGGCACAAGCCGGTGTGCGACATAGTATCCACCATCCGCAATCATTTATTGACAGCAATGTGCAGGGATTTTTTAATATTCTTGAGGCCTGTCGCCGTTATCCCGTTAAGCACCTGGTCTATGCCAGTAGCTCTAGTGTGTATGGCTCCAATACCGATATCCCCTTTAAGGAATCGGACAGAACGCACCAGCCGGTTTCCCTCTATGGCGCAACGAAGAAAGCCGGTGAGGTCATCGCAAATTCATATGTCTCTCTTTACAAAATCCCGGCGACTGGTTTGCGTTTCTTTACGGTTTACGGTCCATGGGGGCGCCCGGATATGGCCTATTACAAATTTGCCGACCTAATCATGCAGAACGAGCAAATAGATGTGTACAATGATGGCCATATGGAGCGTGATTTTACCTATATCGATGATATCATCAATGGCATCCAGGGGTTAATTCAAAATCCTCCGGGTCTAAATGGTGAAGAATTACATCGAATTATCAATATAGGTCGTAGCAAACCTGTCAACCTTTTGGCTTTTATCGAAACGCTGGAAAAGTATCTAGGGAAGGTAGCCGAAAAGCGATATATGCCCATTCAAGCTGGTGATGTGCCGGCCACATGGGCAGATACCAGTGCTTTGCAAAAAATCACGGGCTATGCGCCCGTGGTTGATCTTGAAGAAGGTATTCGTAAGTTTGTGGAGTGGTACACTTCCTATCGCAAAATATAAATCTGACAATCCCCCCGTATGAAACCTGTTTCCTTTATCACACCGGTTTATAATGAAGAAGATAATGTCGAAAAACTCCACAAGGAAATTTTCGATGCTGCAGAATCTCTTGGTGTCGACTATGAAATCATTATGGTGGATGATGGCTCCAGCGATGGCACCTATGGAAAATTAAAAAAACTGAGCCCGGTGAAGATCATCCGAATGCGTTCTAATTTTGGGCAGACTTCGGCGATGGATGCGGGCATCAAGGCAGCGATTCATCCATATATCATTACACTTGATGCTGATCTTCAAAATGACCCCGCGGATGCTGCGAAGTTGATGCATCATCTGGAAGAAAATGAACTGGATGTTGTCTCCGGTTGGCGAAAAAACAGAAAGGACTCTACGTCGAAAAAATTTGTGAGTCGAGTGGCTAATTTTATGCGATCTATTTTGGTAGAAGATGGCATTCATGATAGCGGATGTACATTAAAGATTTATAAAAAGGAATGTTTTGAAAATGTTGATCTCTATGGTGAGATGCACCGATTTATTCCGGCCATTCTTAAAATGAGAGGTTTTATGGTGGGTGAAATAGTTGTCAATCACCGATCAAGACATGCCGGCACCTCCAAATATACATTTAAGCGAACGTTAAAAGGATTTGCAGACATGGTCATGATCTGGTATTGGAATCGATATGCCGTTCGACCTTTTCATTTTTTGGGAGGCATTGGTTTTATCATTATACTGTTTAGTGCCTTTTCGGCCTTGATGTCACTCATTGAATACTTCCAGGGGCAGGATATGTCAGAGACTTTCTGGCCGATGTTTACGCTGCTCACCTTTTTAATTGGTATCCAGTTTTTAATCCTTGGGTTTATTAGTGATATGCTGATGAAAACCTACTTTGGGCAAACAGGACAAACACCCTACTCGATTAAAAATATAGTCGAGAATAAATAGTATTTATTAAAAAACTTAATTCACAAAAAAGCTTGTAAATTTTTCAATCAATGATACATTATAAAAACATTCTTGGCGCACTTATGATCTTGTGCATGACCCATCTGGCGGTCAGTCAGATAACAATTACAAATGCGACATTTCCGGTTGCCGGCGATACGCTAAAAACGGCAACAGACAATTCTCCGGATGGAATTGTGATCACTGCTCCCGGCGGTCCATTGACGTGGGACTTCAGCATGTTAACCGCAGATGACAGGTCGACAACTGCCTTCCAACTTGCTGCTGACGGGATGGCTTCCGCCAGTTATCCGCAAGCCGAACTCGTAGTCATCATTGGTGCCGGAGCTGAAACCTATTACGATGTCACTGCCACTGCCTTTTCAAATCTTGGAATCAGTGGATCAGAAATCTTGAGTGGTTTTCCATTGGATGCAGACCTGAAGTTTGTACCTCCCTTGAAGGAAAGACGAGCACCTGTTGAATATCCTAGTGTTGAAAATTCACAAGCTGCGCTTTCATTGGCTATCCCGATTTCTGCTTTACCCGGCGGCGTCCTCGATAGTCTTGGTATCCCATCCGGTTTTATAGATTCGATTGGTGTCAGACTCACCACTTCCAGAGCAGATTTTGTAGATGCATATGGCACCTTATCTATTCCGGGTGGTACTTATGCCGTCTTAAGACAAAAGCGAACGGATTATACCGATACAAGGCTTGAAGTGTATAATGCTTTACTTGGATGGCAGGATATTACAGACTTGGTAGGTCTGGATGGTTTTGGAAAAGACACCACCATCTCTTATCAGTTTTTAAGCGATACAGAGAAAGAACCAATTGCTGTAGTGACCATGGATTCTTCCGGGGTAGAACCTGCATTTGTTGATTATAAAGACAATGGCGTAACCAGTGCTGCCAGGGATATTGTTTATGCATTGAATGACTTTCAGGTATTTCCTAATCCGGTCGTGGATGCGACCACATTCTCTTTCAAAAATATAAAGGCTGAAACCTACACATTACATGTATTTAATGCGTCGGGAATGGTTATTTCTAAAAAAGATGTGACTTCCGGATTCGAGACGATTTCGATGGCAGATCAAAGTGTTGGTGTGTACACCTATCAAATATTAAATAACAAAGGAATCATTGTTGCCGGAGGAAAACTTGTAAAGGTAAACCCATAGGCACTTACTGATTTAGTAGAATCAATAGCCTTAACAGGTGGATTTGTTAAAAGAATTCCGTCTGTTAAGGCTTTTCTTTTTTTAAGACCTTTCTTCACAACCTACAGGCTGTAAAGCGTTCAAACGCTGGCTTTTCCATGCTTAAAATTCAAATTTCGTAACTTACAGTCCCTAATGTTATAATGATATGATTCGTAATTTCACAACAATATTCTTCCTGCTTTTTGTCATTTCTGTCAATGGCCAACTTTTACAGCGTGACATTCCATTGATTCTGGAGCAGAACCAAAAGAAATTTGGGCTATCCGCACTTGATATTCAGTCCTATGAAATCGCTGATTCCTATCTCAACAAACAACTCAATATTCAGCACATCTATCTCGTTCAAAAAGATAAGGACATAAAAGTTTTTAATGGTATACTGAATCTCAATCTGCAGAATGGCAAAATAGTAAGTTTTGGCAACAGATGGACGCCTAACCTATCTAGTCATGTACCGAATAACGCCCCAGCAATAAACGCGGTTTCTGCTATTAAAAAATCGGCCGAACATCTTGGCGCCACCATGCCTAATCCTGATTTACTATCCGTCGAAAAAAATAAATTTCAACAGGAAACAAAATTTGTGTTTGAAGATCAATCTCTTTCTCGTGAAGAGATCCGTGTAGAATTATTTTGGTTGCAGGACAATGATGCGTCTATCAGACTTTGCTGGGTGATCAATATCTATGAGCTCCATGAAGAAAATATTTGGAATATATTTATTGATGCGCATACAGGTGAATTTATTAAAAAACATAATCAGGTAATTGAATGTTCCTTTGACAGAAGCCATCATCATAACAATCATATTCAGCATCCATCAACTTTAGATCATTTCTCAACTTCTGTTTCTACCGATAGTGCCTATACCGTTTTTCCACTTACCATCGAATCGCCTAATCACGGGGATCGGATGACCGTGGTAACACCCTGGCATGCGGCAGGAACTGGTCATCCCGCTACGACACTCAACTGGCACGATAATGGAACGACCAACTACACATCCACTCGAGGAAATAATGTGCATGCCTACGAGGATATTAACAACAGTAATAGCCCGGGGTATAGTCCTGACACGGCAAACTTACAGTTTGATTATCCATTCGATCCAAACCTTCCACCGGCAGAAAACCAGGCAGCCGCAATTACAAATTTATTTTATTGGAATAATATCATTCATGATATCATGTACATATATGGTTTTGATGAAGTGTCCGGAAACTTTCAAACGGACAACTTAGGTCGAGGAGGAATTGGCGGAGATTATGTAAGAGCAGAAGGTCTAGATGGTGGTGGATTAAACAATGCTAATTTCTCTACGCCGGCTGATGGTTTTAGACCTCGCATGCAAATGTATCTGTGGTCTGGGGTTTCCGGTTCGACACCTCTGACCATTAATACACCAGAATCCATCGCAGGTGATATGTATGCGGTTGAATCTGCTTTTAGTTCAAATAACAAACTGAGTGATATCGGATTGACTACCGGGGACTTAGTATTGGTGTTGGATGTAGGCGATGACACCCATTTAGCTTGCGGCGAACTCACCAACGAAGATAGTCTCTCCGGAAAAATTGCCTTAATTGACAGAGGGGATTGCAACTTTACCGTTAAAGTAAAAAAGGCACAGGATCTGGGAGCCATAGCGGCCATTGTAATAAACAATACAACTGGCAATCCAATCGCCATGGGAGGAACTGACAGCACCATCGTCATTCCGGCGGTAATGATCAGTCTCGCCAATGGAAATAATCTAAAAGATATACTGATTGAAGAAGATGTCAATGCTTCTTTGGACGAAATACCTGAGGTTATTAATCTTGATGGAGATTATGATAATGGCATCATCACGCATGAATATGGACATGGCATTTCCATCCGACTAACCGGAGGACCATCCGCAGTAAACTGTTTGTACAACGAAGAACAAATGGGTGAAGGATGGAGCGATTTTTTTGGCCTGATGTTAACCACTGATTGGTCCGCTGCTGAGTCAACGGATCGTCGTGGCATTGGTACCTACGTATTAAGTGAGCCAACTGACGGAGATGGTATTCGAACTTATCCATACACCACGGATATGGAAATCAATCCATTTACTTATGCAGATGTTGCCGATGCACCCGGTTCCAGTAGCAGTCCGAGTCCTCATTTTGTTGGCTCCATTTGGAGTACCATCCTTTGGGATATGACCTGGGCGATCATTGAGGTTGCCGGGATGGACACTGATATTTATCATGGAACCGGTGGCAACAATATTGCGCTATCCTTAGTGATGAATGGATTAAAATTACAACCATGCAACCCAGGTTTTGTCGATGGCCGTGATGCTATTTTATTGGCTGATGAGTTACTCTACAACGGTCAGTATAAGTGTGCCATATGGAATGCATTTGCGCGTCGTGGATTAGGGGTAAGTGCCAGTCAGGGAAGCTCAGATAATTATGAAGATGGTGTGGAGGCCTTTGATACCCCTGATGGAATAAGCATTGAAAGTACGCCATCTTTTTCGTTGGCATCCGAAGGGCAAGAGGTCACCTTTACGATTAAAACGATATGTGGTTGCACGGCCAAATCTAACCTACTTATCAAAGAGCAGCTATCCGCAGATCTGACTTATATTCCTGGATCCGGGGGCACCTTAAACGGTAATATTGTAGAATTTACCGCTGACACATTACTACTGAATGATACGTTAGAATTTTCTTATCGCGCTTTTGTTGCTGCTTGTTCTGCCACTGACACCATCGAACTGTCTGAAGATGATGCGGAAGGTCCCGATCTATATATTTCCGTTCAGCTAGCCGGATTGAGCACAAAGGAATGGATCAAAAATTCAACCCAATTTGAAAGTCCTTCCAATTCCTGGTATGCTGAAGATTATACATCCTTATCGGATTTTGCGTTAACACTAGAAACAGAAGTCGATGCCAGCGGCCTGATCGAAATCAGTTTTAATCATCGATATGAAACAGAAGAAGGCTATGATGGTGGTGTCGTAGAATATTCTTATGATGATGGGACAACATGGATTGATGCAGGACCAAATTTTATTCAAAATGGATATCCGGAAATAATTCATTCAGGAGATTCTGAAAATCCGATTGCCGGGCGAGAAGCTTTTACAGGCAACAGCGATACGCAGTTCAATACGATTGGTTTTCTTCAAAGTAAAATTCGTTTATGCTCAGACATCAATCAATCCTTAAAACTCAGATTTCGTTTTGCTGCTGATGGGGGTGTTGGTGGACCCGGCATCAATGGTTGGTATATCGATGATATATTCATCAAACAAATCTCAGGGGTCGTCAATAAATCATTTGTTTCCGAACTAAACACATTATTGGACAGCACAACTTACTGCTTAAGAACTGCTCCGTTTACAAGTTCTACGATCTATGTTGATCAATCAGCGGGTGGTGCAATGAACGGCACTAACTGGATGGGTGCCATGCGTTACTTACTCATTGCCTTGGATGTTGCCCAATGTCGGGAAGTGGATAGTGTATTTGTGGCAGAAGGAATCTATATCCCAAATTTAGAAGATGATCGGCAGCATGGATTTTCACTGCCGGATAGTGTTTCGATTTATGGTGGATTTCCATCTGGGGGAAGTTCTTTTGTCTTGCGGGATCCTTTATCTCATGTAGCTATTCTATCGGGAGATATTGGTGCATTGAATGATACCTCAGACAATGTATTTCATTTGATTAAAATAGGATCAGATCATAGTGAAATACTGATCGATGGTGTAACCTTAACGCATGCGAATGCGAGTGGAGAAGGGGATAATGGAAAGGGTGCTGCCATCTTCTGTGAAGGAGGATTGACCCTTGAGCGCGTCATCATGCAGGCCAACTATGGAAAACTCAATGGACAAATAATTTTCAATCAGGGAGAATCGGCTCAGTTAGTTTTGAAAAATTGTTTGATCTATACGCCCAATGGAACGATCATTCCGCTATTAAATGAATCTGCTGGTCAGGTTTCCATTGATGGCACTACACAGTTTGTCAAGGAGTAGAGATTCAATTCCTTGGCTTATTTTTATTCGGAAACCATGGATTCTCTTTGAAACCTTTCAATTTTGATTTGCTTTTTAGGATTCGGCGGAACTAAGCCATGACTTTCTGCACTGTGCACTCTTGAGTTGCTGAAGTTCTCCTTGTAAATAATTTCAGGCGATACATAATCCTACGTCATTCTTAATTATCTTGAGTACCATAAATCAACAAACATCATCGACTATGCCTTCAGCATATATTAAAGGAATCGGATTCTATGTACCTGAAAATGTCGTCACCAACGATGATTTGACTCAATACATGGATACTTCGGATGAATGGATTCAGGAACGAACCGGTATTCAGGAGCGGCGATATGGCACCAAACACAAGGAAACCACGTCTATTCTTGGCACCAATGCAGCTAAAAAAGCATTAGCGAATGCAAACATGCAGGGTGAAGATCTTGATCTGATCATTTTTGCTACTCTTAGTCCTGACTATTACTTTCCCGGATGTGGTGTGTTGCTTCAACGCCAACTGGGCATCACGAAAACAGAAATACCTGCTATTGACATTCGAAATCAATGTAGTGGTTTTGTTTATGGCCTGTCGGTTGCTGAAGCTTTTATTCGCAGTGGGATGTATAAAAACATTTTGCTGGTCGGTGCTGAAACACATTCTATGGGTTTGGATTTTTCGACAGAAGGGAGGAATGTTACTGTGATATTTGGCGATGGAGCCGGAGCCGTAGTGCTAAGTGCTACCGGAGAATCAGGTCGGGGAATTCTAGCGACAAGAATTCATTCTGATGGCACCCATGCCGAAGAACTTGCGATGATCAACCCTGGATCACATGGGGGTGTGCATGCCGAAGATCCGACTGTATTTGGTTATGAAGCATCTGAATTTGGAAAAACATTTATCAGTCCAAAAATGGTATCCGATGGCATGATCTATCCCAATATGAATGGTCCGTTTGTTTTTAAAAATGCAGTAGCCAGATTTCCCGAAGTGATTGGTGAGGTGCTTGAAGCTACCGGATTAAAAAAAGAGGATATAGATCTTTTGGTATGCCATCAGGCGAATCTTCGTATCAGTCAATTTGTTCAAAAGCGAATGGGATTGCGTGATGATCAGGTGTGGAATAATATTCAAAAATATGGCAATACAACAGCGGCCTCCATTCCGATTGCGCTTGCAGAAGCTGTGGAAGCCGGACTCGTAAAAAAAGGTGACCTAGTTTGTCTTGCTGCTTTTGGCAGTGGTTTTACATGGGGCGCCTCATTAATTCGATGGTGAAAAACCATATCTGAAATATGGTAAAATATTATTTTAGCGTGCTATCGATGGTTTAAATAAAATCCCTTTATAAATAAGAATTAATTGCTCATGAAAGTTGATATTCTTTTTATTGCTGCTCATCCGGATGACGTGGAACTTTGTTGCGCTGGCACCGTCTTCAGGCATATTGCCCTTGGACACACAGTAGGAATTGTTGATCTCACGGCCGGTGAATTAGGAACGCGCGGCAATGCGGCTATACGTGCTACAGAGGCCGCTGCTGCTTCAAAAATAATGGGAATAACCGTAAGAGAAAACATTGGACTTCCTGATGGCTTCTTTGATTTTTCGAAAGCGAATAAAGAAAGTGTTATTAAAGTCGTTAGAAAATATCAACCAACGATTGTGATCACCAATGCCATTCGTGACAGACATCCGGATCACGGCCGTGCGGCGCAGTTGGTGGAAGAAAGTTGTTTTCTCTCCGGTCTTCCTAAAATTGAATTGGAAGAGAATGGTCAAAAGCTGGAAGCATGGCGACCGAAGCAAGTGTACCATATGGTCCAGGACCATTATATCTCACCGGACATTTGTGTTGATATCACTCCATACATCGAACAGAAAACAGCTGCGGTGATGGCCTATAGTTCTCAGTTTTTTGATCCATTATCTAATGAACCACACACGCCGATTTCGGGACTTGATTTTCAGGAATTCCTGAAAGCCAGAGCGCGGGAGATGGGCAGGTTGATTGGGGTCGATTATGCGGAAGGGTATACGATAAAAGGTCCGGTAAAAAAGGATGACCTGTTGTTGTAGGAGTTCAGATGGGTTTTAATAATCAATATGATTTTACCACCATGTTACGCTGTCATGATCAGCCCACCTCAGGCGAACGATATACTTTTCCCGAACGATAGGGAGGATGTTCTACACCTATCATTGAAATATGTCGCCCTTCCAGGGCTTATTTGTTTTTGTCATCTTTTGTGATTGGGCTGCGCCCAACCCTTTGGTATGTCGCCCCTGCAGGGCTTTTGTTTTCTACTTAACGCAACCGTCCATTAAAAATATGCCTCCCGTCTGCGGAAAGCCACATATTATAGCACAAGGCCCTAGCCTAATGATGCGGATCGAACATTTTCCTAATAGCCCGCCTCAGACGGGCGACATATCTTAGCACAAGGCTCTTGCCTTATGAAATGGATTCAATAATCACATTTAAGCCCTGAAGGGGCGACATATCTTAGCACAAGGCTCTAACCTTGTGATCAGGACACAACAATCCACACAAAGCCCTGAAGGGGCGACATACTTTCCTTCAT
>JBBKXT010000056.1:0-3496 GCA_037969625.1 Saprospiraceae bacterium | reverse complement strand
ACTGTTAATACTTCACATCATTGCCGGGGCCATTGGTTTGTGTGCCGGAACAATTAATTTGATTCAACAGAAAAGTGGTCAGCGACACAGGGTTGTAGGAACCATTTTCTTTTATGCCATGCTGCTGGTGGGCTTCTCAGCGATTGTACTTGCTTACATTCATCCGAATTCATTTCTGTTGATCATCGGGATATTTACGATTTATATGGTTGGAACAGGGTATCGGTATGCCAGGTTAAGAAAAAGAGGGAAGGAGGTAATTCCCGAACTTGTCGACTGGATTTTAGGCATTAGTATGGGGCTGACGGGAATTGTTTTCATCGCCACTGGAGCCATACATCTATTTAAAGGTCATTTCTTTGGCATTATTTACTTGGTTTTTGGTCTCATTAGTTTATTATTTGTCCGAGCGGATGTAGTTAATTTTCGAGGAAAGTCCAGTTTTATTAATTACTGGCAAACGACCCACTTGCAGCGGATGATTGGCGCTTATATCGCCTCAGTGACTGCTTTCCTTGTGGTCAACTACCACATCTTTCCGTCCTTTTTCCCCGGCTGGCTATTTTGGTTATTGCCTACCATTATTCTTACACCTCTGATTATCAGGTGGAGTGGAAAATATGGGATCAAAAAGCAATAAACAACCTATCAACGCTTTGTCGGCGTGTGATATGCCGGACAGTGCATTAAGCCTTTTCGTGTTATTGTATGGATTTTTCTATGAGCAGAGCTTGGTGGAACACACCATCGAGCAGCTATTGGGACTATTGCCGGTATAAGATATCAGGTATAAACTAATTATCTATAATAATTAATTGCATATGATCATAAACTTTCTTTACTTAGAGGTTTGGAAGCTTGCCCACGGTCAAGCAGCCTTTTGCGATTATTGTGTCTCTGATTATTGAGGCAGTTGTCTTTTCTATTTTTAGATTGAATCACACCGGTTATTTTATTTTTTGTCTTAAAACCAGAATCCAAACAATATGAGAATTTTTACCCCCCTTTTTATAATGGCATTTTTCACCATTGGTCAGTTAAATGCAGAAGGAACTCGAGAAGTTGCGCCTAATGGAATGGTTAACATCATGGGCAATTCGACTACAGATGTGGCCGCCTTGCACATAAACAATCCTAGCTATAATAGTTTTGCTGCTTTCGACAATCCGGATCCACTTAGCAGACTATACATTAATATCCAGGATCCAACCACCGAATGTATTTACCTTGGATTTAATTGGGCACATGATAATGTCACGTCACCTAACCCTCCAAGAATCAATTTTGAATACCGCATAAAGGATCCAAATGGGAATATCGTCTATGGACCAATTAGTGTTACGCCAACTACGGCCAATATCACATCATGGTCAGAAGGACATACCGGACCGATTCAAATCTATGGTGCCGGTGGATATGATGCAGTCAATGTAAGTTCAGCCGATCTTATTTCCCAGGGATGGTCGGGCATAGGTGACTATTATATTGAATTTAGAGATGATGCCAATAATGATTTCCTCATTGATTTCTGGGATATTTCTGTAGCAGATTGTACTGCACCAAGTCTGGTAGAAGCAAAAGGCAGGCTATGGTCTTACAACTGGTCGATCTTCGCCATTAATGATTTTGGTTTCCCGAACAGACCATTTAATGGTGCTTTTTATGTCTGCGCACCGGATCCTGATAATGTACAGGCATCCTTCGTCACAAAAATAGATTTCAATGAAAGTGGATTTCAACCAGCTGCTTTTAATGTGGCTTTCAATAGTTTTGGAATTCAAAATACCGGCAATATCAGTGAAGACCGCAAGAGCGTTGAAAATACGAATGGAACGATTGCAGAATATTCCATCTTCCTGAATGATCCGATTGATATATGTGAAACCGCAGAGCCGGGAGAGCTAACGATCCTTGGTGTAACCCGATGTAGCGGAGAAGAGTTTTGTATAAAATTTATTACCACAAAAGCAGGACAAGTTGACTTGTTACTTGATTTTGACGGACCGGATAATGTTTATACACCCGGGACCGCAGATGTCATGATTGCAAAAACAATTACAGCCGATCAGGTTGGTGTCCCTACTTGTATCGCATGGAATGGATTAGACGGATTGGGCAATCCTTTGTCCGAAAATACGGCGACTGAAATTCCAATAGTTATTGCCTTTGCTCAGGGAATTTATCATTTCCCAATTTATGATGCAGAATATATGATCAATGGCTTTATGATCGAAGCCGTCAGACCCGCTGCCAGCGTTTCCCTGGTTTTTTATGATGATTCAAATATTAGTGTTACTTCAGGAAGTGGTGAGCCTTCAGCACAACTGTCCGGCTGTATGCCGCCATGTCACCGTTGGACAAATTATACTTTGCCAACAACTCCTGGTTTTGGTAATTTGAATACAATTAATTCCTGGTGGTTTTCTCAACTCATTGTTCGACAAGATGTGTTTTTTATTCCCTCATATTATGCTTGTGGCATTGAAGGGCCAACAAATTTCTGTTCAGGATCAACTGCAGAGCTAACCTTTGTCCCAACCATCTATCCGGAAGGCGCCGATGGACTCGAGATCATTAGTACCATTTGGTCAGGACCGGGGATTGTTGGTGACAATAAAGGGAATGTAGTGACAATTGATGATGGAGGCAGCTACAGCCTGGAAGTACATTGGCTCACTTCTTTGGGAGATACATGCTCCGCATCCTGCACATACGAAGTAACACTGGATCCTCCGGGCGAATCTTCCATTGATACAATTCTCATTGAAGGAGAAACGGTGACGATCAATGATGAAACATACAACGAAGGAGGACAGTACATGCAAGTACTGACGACTGCGGAAGGATGTGATAGTTTGTTGACGATTAATATCATTGTACTTAGTACTGTGATTCATTATGACCTCAATGAGTGTGAGTCATTTATGGGCAACGGCTCCCATATGGATTATTCAGAATTTTATCCATCTTATCCTGATCCACTGTCATGTGCTACGATTTTTGCAGATACACTCCACAGAGAAAATCCACAAGTCAATAAACATAGTTGTACACCGGGCATCGATGGTTCTGCAGGTATGTGTGTAGGTATTCTTGATAGCTGTGATTATATCCCCGGCCATGAAGCTTCAGTCATTATCGAAGTGACGATTACACCTGATCCGGATACGGCCGTTCAAGTGACTGGGTTTTCATTTTATGAAAAAGGGCCTATGATGTTTGAATGGATCAGTGGTATCTCCGGATTAAATAATTATCCGACATTATACAGATTGCGAATCCTGAAAAACGGAACTGAAGTATTTTTATCTCCTCCTACAGCTACATCTTCTTCATGGAATGAAAAGATTTATGATTTCTATGGCAATAATGATTTTTTGGTGAAGAATCCAACGACTTTTAGATTTGAGTTGCTGTCCTATTGTCCTGTCGGGAATGCCGGTGCACAATCTGTTTGGGATCTCGATGAAATCAGTATTGTGGCAAGCTGTGCCTC
>JBBKXT010000055.1:0-4822 GCA_037969625.1 Saprospiraceae bacterium | reverse complement strand
CCTGAGCAATGAGCCCTACGTGTTGCTTTTGTGTATTCGTTTCATTGTTCCAGTTGTACTGAACGGGTTGCAATTTCATCACATCATTCAGGCCATAGGCCAGGGGCGTAATATTTTTTTTGAGTCTTCTGTCGGAAGTCTGGATGACGCCATTTGTGGCATATACATCATCCCATCTTTTTCCTGCAGCACCTAAGTCAAACATATCGTCTTCTGAAGGACGGAAATTAGCATCGATCGCCATGATGTTGGAGCTAAGACATTCGAATGTTAAGAAGCCGAGGTGCAGGAGGGAACTCGCCCCATTGCCGACGGATAGCTCGCCATCGATTTCAACATCCTGAGTAAAAACTGAGCGTCCATCTTTATAGACGGTCAGTGCGTTTTGATTGTTGCCTGCAGACCCTATGCCGATTTCAAACAGAGGATCTGTAGAAACCCATAACAGACTGTCACCTCCCCCCACGTTGAATTGACCTATAGCTAAGGAAGACTTTGCGTGAGCATTTGTGTATGAACCCATCGCTACTGAATTTACGCCTGAAGCCTCAGACCCCAGGCCCATAGCAAGGGAATTTTCACCTAGAGCATCTGTCCATTTGCCTAATGTCATTGATCTTTCTCCAATTGCCCAGGTTGAAAACCCTGTTGCAATAGATAGGGATCCTGTTGCATGTGTCGTGTGACCCATAGCAACAGAATAACTTCCGGAGGCTTCTGTATTATGTCCCATGGCCAATGAATAATTACCACTAGCTAGGGTGGAGCTACCAAGTGCAGCGGAAAAAGTCCCTGTAGCATCTGTAAATGATCCCATAGCGGTTGAATAGGCTGCTGTTGCTTTTGACCTAGAGCCAGTAGCGAAAGAATAAAGTCCGGAAGCTTCCGTACTTGAACCAAAAGCTGTACTGTAGTCGCCTATATTATTAGATGACCAGTTATTAGAGTCGTCTAAATAACCTGCTCTGAAAGCACCTTTTGAATCATCAAAGAAAAAAAGTGAAGCGGTTACTTGTGTTCCACCCGGAGGAAGACCTGTGGCACCAAAAACAAAGTCATCTGAATTTGCCCCGGTACTGCGCACGACACCACTCACATTTTCAAAGACCTCCGGTGTTTGATCCGCCCAGTCTATGTTGCCTGATCCATCTGTTTGCAACACTTGATTCGCACTTCCATCTGCCGTTGGAAAGGTGTAATTTTTTAAAGAAACAGCACCATTTTTCAGGATCGTCAAAGCATTCTTTTTATTGGCCGCATCCATCCCTATACCGACTTCAAATACAGGATCTGTGGCCACCCAACTTGTTGGATTTCCACCACCTTCATTAAATCTACCGATCGCCATAGCGTTGTAGGCATCTGCAATCACCTCATAACCCATGGCCGCAGACAAGACTCCCTTCGCTTCAGCATATTGCCCCGTGACAAATGATTGATCTTCCCAGGCGATATTGGAATGACCAAGCGCGATGGCGTTACTGCCAAGCGCCTGCGATTGATAACCCATGGCGATGGCGTGTTGTGCATCGGCTACTGTTCCGGAACCGGTCGCCATGCTTAATGTTCCTCTGGCCTGTGTTAAGTACCCTATGGCAATAGATCCATCCCCTTTCGCCAGCGTATTGAATCCAAATGCATAACTACCGGTACCCATCGAATCTGCTGACCAGTTCGTAGAGTTGTCCAGTATGCCGAACCTGAAAGCGGCTTTGCTTTTATCCAAAAAGAAAAGTGTGTCTGTAGCATTGACGCCATTTTGTGGCAATTCGGTACTGCCAAATACATAGTCATCTGTAGCTAAGCCGGTACTTCTCACGACACCTGCATAACTTTCAAATGCACCACCGGGAGATTGATCGACCCATGTAAGACTACCGGAACCATCTGTTTTCAATACCTGATCTGTTGTTCCATCGACGTTTGGAAATGTATAATGTTGAAAGGAAACAGTTCCATTTTTCAAGACGGTCATAGCATTGGATTTGTTTGCTAAATCAGTTCCGTTACCGATTTCGAATAGTGGTTCATTTTCAATCCATGCCATTTGGTCGCCCGAACCAATATTAAATCGACCGATAGCAGTCGCTCCATAAATGGCAGTGGTTTGATTTCCAATAGAGACTCCGGTGCCATAGGCTTTTGCTTCCTTACCGATCGCCACGGCATAATCGCCATAAGCATGAGAGATATGCCCCAGGGCCACAGAGGATTTTCCAATGGATTTAGTAAATCGGCCTAAGGCGACAGATTGATCGCCAATCGCTTCAGTAGAGTGACCAAGTGCAAAAGCATGTGATCCTGATGCAATTGAATTTTCCCCGAAGGCAACGGTTGATTCGCCGGTGGCTCTTGTATTAATTCCAGTGGCGAACGAACCTATGCCTATGGAATCAGTTGACCAATAGAGAGAATTGTATACCCTTCCTGCTCTAAAAGCATATTCACTTTCATCAAAGAAGAAAAGTTTGGCGGAGGTTATAATATCATTCTCTGGGAGTTCCGTAGCGCCAAATACAAAATCGTCGTCTGTGCTACCAGTGTTTCGTACGACACCTGCATTGTTTTCAAAAATTCCCCCTGCTGTTTGATCGCTCCAGGAAAGACTGCCCGAGCCATTTGTTTTCAATACCTGGTCTGTCGTACCATCTGTGTCAGGAAAAGTGTAATGTTCGAATGAAACGGTTCCGTTTTTTAAGATGGTCAATGCATTCGATCGATTTGCACCATCGGTACCATTTCCAATTTCAAATAGTGGGTCAGTTTCTATCCAGTCAATCGTGCTGCCATATCCTGTATTGTATCTGCCGAAGGCTGTTGTTCCATACTTCGCTCGTGTCTGGTTGCCCAATGAAACAGCATGTTCATAGGCCTGCGGATGGTCTCCCATCGCAATTGCGAAAGCAGCATGGGCTATAGCGCCATCGCCCATCGCCGTTGCATAGTCTCCACTTGCATTACTATTAAACCCAAAGGATACAGCGCCAATCCCTGTCGAAATTGTGTTACTCCCCATAGAAAATGATGCATATCCTCGTGCTTTTGATTCGTTCCCTAAGGCTACAGAACGAGCACCGGAAGCCAGCACATTTATTCCCGCACCAAATGATCCGATGCCGAGAGAATCTGTTCCCCAGTTTACTGAAGAAGTAAGTCTGCCTGCTCGGAAAGCAGCCCTACTTTGATTGAGAAAAAACATGTCTCCTACTGTTATGCTATCAGTCTCAGGTAATTTGTCACTTCCATAAATGAAGTTATAGTAAATGGATGATGGGGCGTAAATAGCTGAACCACTTATTTCAAATAAACCGGCATTAGGAAGATCAATCCAATAGAGATTTCCGTTTCCGTTAGATCTCAATACTTGATTTAATGTCCCATCATAATTTGGGAAAGTATATTCCTTAAATGAAACGGTTCCGTTTTTTAAAATGGTCAATGCGTTTTCTCTGCTGGTGGAAAGTGGACCAATTCCGATTTCAAAGATTGGATCTGTGCTTATCCAATTAGCTCCATCTCCTGTGACAACATTATATCTTCCAATAGCGGTGGAACCATATGAGCCAGCCCTTGTACCTATACCAGCCGTTGTACTGTATGCTCCATTGGCTTGCGTTTGCCAACCTAAGGCTGTAGAGAAGTCTCCATTACCCTCTGACTTATATCCCATTGCAACTGAATTAAGCCCGTTTGCTTCGGTATCATATCCAGTTGCCAGGGATTCATTTCCCTCCGCTTTGGTTGATAATCCCAGGGAGACTGAATTGCTGCCGATGGCATCAGCAAGCGATCCGATAGCTACTGCACCATCTCCGGTGGCTTCCGTGTATCCTCCAATGGCCAGGGCATCTTCTCCCGTCGCGTGGGCATTGTTTCCCATGGCAATAGAATGATTTTCAGAAGCTACTGCCCGATTGCCCATAGCAATCGAATTGGTACCAGAGGCTTCGGGATTAAGTCCAAATGCGATGGATTGATTACCTGTTTTATTGGATCCCCAGACATCAGAATTAGAAAGTTTGCCGGCTCTGAAAGCGCCCTTGGATTCATCAAAAAAGATGAGTTGTTCAGAGATATCAATACTGAGCGGCGGACGTTGTGTATAACCAAAAACAAAATCATCTGTATTGGCGCCTGTATTTCTAACAAGTCCTGAAACGTTTTCGAAGACACCTGAGGTGGAAGGTAGGGTGATGGTGTTTCCATCACTTATCGAGAGGTCTTGTCCAGCGATAGAAAGAGACTGAAATTCATTGGTCGGACTTAAGTCTGTATCGCCGGTGATGTGATCGTTTATATTGGTGGTATTATCTGTAACATCACTTTGCAGTGGTGTGATGAAATAATCCACATAGAATTTTGTTGCTGCGTCACCCGGTTGATCGGGATCATCCAAATTGTTAATCCGTTGTCCATCCATGTCAAGGTCCTGCGTGGCCATATGATTCCCTAAATTATCAACGTCTTCCCAATGGAATTCTGTCCAAATCGTATCTCTGAAAAACCAGAAGCTGAGTGTAGTAGAATCGTAGAGAATCAATCCATCTTTGGGATGGACGATGTTTTTTCTGTGTGTGGAATCCATTCTTGGGAGCAGGACGCCTTTATCTGTGGTGGTCATATCCAGTAAGGCACTACTGTCGGGTGTGGTGGTGCCGATGCCGACATTTTCGTGTTGTGCAAAAATGGACACTGATAGAAATAAACAAACGACAAACGTTATGAGGATTTTCATCCGAAAGAAATTAGGTTTAAGAATACCACAAATATGATGGTACCATTTTCCTAATCGTTTCACCTGATTGGGTGATATTTTGGAATT
>JBBKXT010000054.1:0-11607 GCA_037969625.1 Saprospiraceae bacterium | reverse complement strand
TATTAACGCAAAATAATGCTCGAATGTTACAGAAACCTCTGAGGCTAACCACCCTATCACTAATCACGCTTATCCGAATAGAAACCATACATGGTACAAACACAGATAAAATCTCCTCTTTTTCTTGAAATGATTATTGCTATCTTGCTGATTATGCGACATCTGCATCATGTAAAAGGCATCAAACATGAATAACTTAAGCACCACCGAAATGATGAATATCAAGGTAATCCCCATTGCGTTCTTTGTTATCTCAGGACTGTTCCTGGCAAGCTGTGACAGCAAAACACAAAATCCGATCTCCCCGGTTAAATCAGCAAGCTCCCAAAAAGGGATGGTCGTCTCCGCACATGTCTTAGCCAGTGAGGTTGGGCTCGATATACTAAAACGAGGAGGCAATGCTGCAGAAGCGGCCATTGCTGTACAGTTCGCATTGGCGGTAGTGTATCCAAGCGCAGGAAATATTGGCGGTGGTGGATTTCTGGTTTATCGCGATCAAGAGGGAGAAGTCACTGCACTCGACTATAGAGAAAAGGCACCCATGGCGGCAACAAGGGATATGTATTTGGATTCAGCCAAAAACATTGTCCCGGATTTAAGTTTTATAGGTGTGCTTGCTGCAGGTGTACCGGGAAGTGTTGCGGGATTGGAGGAAACCTACAAGAAGTTTGGGTCAACAATCCCATGGAATGATCTTGTAGAACCGGCCATTCTGCTGGCTGAAAATGGTTTTCCACTCACCAAATTAGAAGCTGAGGAATTAAATATGTATCGAAGTGGATTCCTTGCAGAGAATAGTGTTGAAATTCCATTTCTGTCAGATGTTGGATGGAAAGAAGGAGATCTCCTTGTTCAAAAAGAATTGGCTGCCACGCTGCGGCTCATCGCTTCAAATGGTCGTGATGGATTTTACAAGGGTGCAAATGCAGAGGCAATTGTCACACTGATGCAAGAGAAAAATGGGATCATCACCAAACAAGACCTGGCAGATTATAAATCTGTTTGGCGACAACCAATCGTAAACAACTGGCGAGAGTATGAAATATATTCTATGGGGCTGCCATCCAGTGGCGGCATCGTCCTTGGACAGATCCTGAAGATGATTGATCCTTTACTTGTAGATAGCCTTGGTGCTAATCATCCTCAAAACATACATCTAGTGGTTGAAGCAGAGCGAAGAGCTTACGCAGACAGAGCAAAATATCTGGGCGATTCCGATCACTTTCCTGTGGATTTTGAAATGCTCCTTTCTCCCCAATATTTGAAAGACAAAATGAGCTCGTATGATGCATCACAAAGTACACCCAGCAATGGATTTATCGAAGGGATGCAAACGATCGCCAAAGAACATTATGAAACTACACACCTTTCCATTATGGATCAGTATGGAAATGCTGCGTCCGTCACCACGACCCTCAATGGTGGTTATGGTTGCAGAGTCTGGGTACCAAACGGTGGCTATTTCCTAAACAATGAAATGGATGACTTTAGTGCCAAACCTGGAGTTCCAAATGAGTATGGATTAATTGGAGGCGAAGCGAATGCGATTGCTGCCGGCAAACGAATGCTAAGTTCTATGACACCAACCATCTTGGAAAAAGACGGGAAACCTTTCATGGTGGTTGGCACACCGGGTGGTTCGACCATCATCACCAGCGTGCTTCAAGCCATACTCAATGTAACGTGTTATAGTATGACCGTTGATTCCGCGGTTCAATATCCACGTTATCATCATCAGTGGTTTCCGGATGAAGTTATTTATGAAAAAAACAATTTTAATCCTTCTGCAATTACTGAACTTGAAAGTAAAGGACACCTGATGAGGCCAGTTAGTTCCATTGGCTATATCGAAGCCATTCTAGTCGACGAACAAGGCGTGATGCATGGTGCAGCTGATGGTCGAGGTGAGGATCATGCGGCCGGGTGGTGATATAGAGGTTGTTCAGGTTTTTGAAAGGAGTTCCATATCATACAAACTACTCATCTCCATCAGCGCTTTATAACCTTGCTCTTTAGAGAGTATTTCTTGATTGCCGATCAGGATGAATTGCTGTCTCGCACGCGAAACGGCAACATTCAATTTGCGGTCGACACCGTCTGTATTGAGTGAAGAAATCTTTTTGATCGTGAGGTGTAAGTTTACCGCACAACTCATGATGATGATATCTCTGGCCCCACCCTGATATCGCTCTACCGTATCAATGCTGACTCGACTTAAATCAATATTATGCTGATGCGCCAAATAAGTGATCGCTGCAATCTGTGCTCTGAAAGGAGTGATCACCCCAATCGTCCAGTCAAGATTCTCTGATTTCATTCTTTCCAACCAGACAACAATTAAGGAGATTACTTTTTGCGCCTCATCCTGATTGGTTTTCAAATAAGCTTCCTCTAAACCACTTTTGGAAGGTATATACACTAATCGATGCTGAAACAATAAAGAATCCGCACTTCTTATCACCTCCCCAAATGGCAGTTGCTGCTTGACAGGATCAATGACTTCAAGAAATCCATCGTAAACCTGTTGATTGACAAACGCCATAATGTCTTCATGCATCCTACCCTGCTCGTTTAACATTCCGATCAAATGATGCCAACCTTTTGCCTTGTACAAGCGAAACAGTCGTTCGAAATAGGACATACGCATATCTGTCAGACCAATCTTATGGCCCCATGCCAATTCCGTATCAATTTGACTGACCTCATCCGGCTGAACAGACACCGCCGGTAGCTGCATATGATCACCGATCAATATCGTTTTCTTAAACTGAGCTAACAATCCAACCAAAGCCGGTTCCAATAACTGCGAGGCCTCATCCATGATCGCAATATCAAAAGACAACAGTTCCAATAACCCACTTTTACTATGCAGGGACGAAACAGTCGCCACGAAAATTTGTGTTTTTTCAAGACGCTCTTTGATTTCTTCTCTGGTGGACATCGGCTCGATGACCTGATCAAATAATTTATGACGGTAGTTCTCCCCTGTCGCCGTCCTTGATCCAATTCTGATATACAGATTCTTAATGAGGTCGTCTGAATTTTCCAAAGCCTCACAAATCTCATCCACGGCTTTATTCGTATACGCCAATAGCAGTATGCGCTTATTCGTATGATGTGTAAAAAACCAGGTCCAGCTCTTCAGCATGACACTTGTTTTGCCGGTTCCCGGAGGTCCCCACAACAAGTAAAGTGATCCGGCATTTATACCCTGTTCATAGATTACTTTTTGTCTGGCCGTTAGATTATCAGGCCCCGGTATATTCTGCAATGGAGCATGCGCTACCGGTGGAATCAAACCTAGCACCGTGTGCCGCACTTTCGCATCCGCATTCATCAGCGTCCACAAGGACTGGTATAGTCCTCTGAAACCACTATCCAACATATCGCGTTCCAGATTCCATCGTTGATACTTTTCTATTTGGCCTGTATGTATCTGCATGTTTCGCAAACGAATAACGATATGCTCAGCATCAATGGAAATGATGCTCGCTCTGTGTAATTGATACTGCGTGGGATCAATCATTTTTTCATCAGATGACGGATACATCACTGCTATATCACCAGCTCTGAAATTGGCCAATGGATTCGTGAAGGCTGTTCTTTTAAATATTATTTTCGTTTGATGGAGCTCATGTTCGATCTCCGCCAGTTCTAGCTGCTGGAGGATATGATATCGTTCTTCTTTTTTAGCGATAGAATCCAACCATAGTCCGGCCAATCCACCAGATCCATCTCCTTGATCACTACCGATGCGCGCCAACGTATGTTCTCTGGTAATGAATGCGGAAAACGATTTAAAGTATTGTTGTTCGCCGGAAGATAACGCACTGTATATTTTAAACCACTCCGCTGCATTACGCTTCACATATCCCTTCAAAAATGGAAAGTTTTTTGGGTCCACTTCTCCAAAAACGTCTCTGGAATTTTTCTTATCCAGTTGCATTAATCGAAACTGAAGAATTGTCAATTGATTACGATGCTGGATAGTCTCCTTTTGAATCGAATCAACGGTAGCGGCATATCGCAGCGTTTCAGTTTCTTCACCAGAATAAAGTATGTAATTCGATCGCTTGTATTTCGACCCAAGACCTGATTTTATAAGCAGATCATATAACAAGGTCTGATGATAGTTGGCACTGCTCAGACCATAACTATTTGGCATGAAAGGCTTACTACTCTTGAGTTCAATAATTGAAGCGACTTGATCCGTTTCATTTACATAGTACAAATCCAGACGGCCTTTGATGCCGTACTGAGGACTATAGTAACTGGGTTCAATCACACATTGCCTGCTATCAATGCCCAACGTTGGAAATCGACTATCCAAAACTTGTCGAATGTTTTTATAATGAGCAGCCATTTTTTTGTAAATATTACTCAGCCGCTGATCGGACATTCCCACAAAATCAATTGGATAAATCTTAAACGACTCCTTGAATATTTCTTCAAAAGATTTATTCGTATCGCGAATGATTTCATCAAGCACAAAGTTGGCTATGTTCCCAAGCATGATGGCATCCGAATTTACTTTCGGAAGGAAAATATCAATGGCATTGACGGCCAGCGGATCCGGACCTTCACTGACCACCTGTGTGATCGCCGTTACATCAAGCAACATATCCGGCATGATGATGATATAGGCCGGGACGTAATGGCCTTCTTCTGTGACGTCGATATCCGTGACCCCAAGGGTCAACGGCAGTCCAATTTCGGCTAATGCCAATTCAAGTGTCTCAGAAAATATATCATTGACACCGGCTACGTTATATTGAAGAACGCATGAACTATCAGGTTCTTCTTCATCAAGAATGATTAATTGTTTGGCTGCTTGATTCCATTCGATGGCAATGACTCTGGCAAATTTCTTTTTGAATTTCCCGATGCGCCGTTTATTCGGAAGAACGGGCAACGGTGGTTCTGGTATTACGATCCCATCAAAAGCTTCGTGACATAAATTCAATAACAGCTGAATGGATGCTTTCAAAACGGGCAGAAGCGCCTCTTCGGACATTTCTCTTTTTTGCATTTCCCGTCTGGGTACTTGCAAAACATAACGCCAGGCATTTGACACGGGAAAGCGAGCTGAAATAAAGCTGATCCGAGCAAACATAGTATTGAAATGAAGAGCGGAAGCATCACTCAGCAGCAGGACCAGGTCATTATATATTCTGAACAAAGACTTACATTCGTCTTGTTCGTTTTCTATTTCATGAACAACCCTGGCATATAGTTTTTCAATCTGGTCAAGTTTGTTATTCATTACAGGCAAAGCAAATAGAGGCTAAAAGTAAGGAGTTTTTGGCCTGCTCGCTTGAAATAATACAAACCATCTAAAATTCAAAGAAATTCAGTCTCACATTTAAAGTAGTAAATTCAGGCATGGAATCAAATCAATCGCTGCTCTCTAAATTACTTCCCTGGATAATTCTCCTATTAGCCACCTTGGGTATTTTGTATTTTGTGCAAAATGGTTTTGGTTAAAATTACCTGGCGCCTGCAATTGCCAAGTTGCGATTTCTGTCAAGCTCTAATACCGCAAGATCAATGGATTGGTCTTTTGTTTTGCTTTAGCTTAAATAGCATATATACCGGCCATCCTAAAGCTACTAGAATAAGTCCGGCGATCGCTTGCTCAGGTCTTCCCAGCAATGCACTCCCTAGAAACCATACAGAAATACCAATAAAAACCATCGGGACAATTGGATACAGCCAAACTTTATAGCCTTTCTCAGATGGCTTGCCAAACCGTTTTCTAAAAATAAATAAAGCCACTCCGGCCATCGTCATAAATATGATATCCATAAAAACTACGTAGGTCACAAGGCTTTCAAACGTTCCCCAAAATAAAAGCAAAACGGCGGCCCAAATACTTTGAAGTAAGATCGCTTTGACCGGCGTTCCATAAACACCATGTATATCCGCCAACCAGGGGAAAAATACTTTATCCCTTCCCATTTTATAATAAATTCTTGGTGCAGATAAAGTATAGATACTCGCGGTTCCATAGGTAGAAATAGCAATGAGGATCGCGATCAAAATTCCTCCAGCCGATGAAACCTTTAGTAATGCATCAGTAGCCACTGTTGAGGAAGACGACATCTCTTCCATGGACAAAACAGACAGATAAGCCATATTGACCAACAAATAAGTTGCCGTGACAATTAATACGCCAAAGACCATCGCCTTTGGGAGAATCTTCCCTGCATTTTTGACTTCGCCGCCGAGATAGGACGCATGATGCCATCCGCCAAAAGACCAAAGTACTCCAATCAATGCCAATCCAAAGGAAACATGAGTCGATGATTGATTTTTCATGCCTAATCGAATAAGTAGATCGCTGCTGTAGAAGATGCAAACTATGATTAAAACCGCTATGCCCAACACCTTGAGCACGGTGATCCAACTGGAAAATAATGCGGACCAACGAACACTCACTATGTTGATCACTGTTACAGTCAACAGGGCGATTAATCCTATAATCATGTAACTGCCTTCTGTGAGGTTAAAAACAATTGCCGTAAATCTTGCAAAAGCCAGACACAAAGCTGCAATGGCACCTGATGTGATCACAGTGAGCAGCGACCATCCGTATAGAAATGCAACAAAATCTCCATAGCCTTCTTTCAAATAAGAATAGACACCTCCTGTCCCTGGAAACCGGGATGCTAATTCACCAAAACTTAATGCCCCTGTCAACGCCACCAATCCACCGAGCAGCCACATAATTAATACCTGATGACCACTAGAGAGCTGCGAGGCAACATCTGACGGCGAAATAAAAATACCGGATCCAATGCATGAGCCAACGGCAATCATCGTCAGTGGAAAAAAAGATATTGATTTTTTAAGGGGTTCAGCCATACTAAACAATGCACTCAATCGATTTAAAGATAGCCTCTGTTAAAATTCAGATGCGATTCGTAACTTGGACGTAAGATAAACTAGCCTTGATTTTAATCAGCATAAAGTTTAAATAAGTTTGCACACATCATGCCGGGTAATATCATCAAGTATTTAATAATTCTAACCATTGCACTTCTCTCGCTATCGCCTGTAGGTTATGGTCAGACGTCCTATTTTGATCAACTCGGATTGTTAGATGGAAAAAAGAAAGCTGTTATTCCCTTCAAGTACGTCCATAATTTCATAATTCTTGAGACAAAGTTATATGGGATTGTCCCGGCGCAATTCATCTTTGATACCGGAGCAGAGCATATAATTTTGTTTAAAAGAGAATATACCGATCTGCTTAAGATCCCATATGATAAGCGTGTTCCGATCCTCGGCGCTGATCTGAGTCGTGAGATTTGGGCATTGATCATGCGCAACATAGTCGTTGAAGTCAATGGATTAAAACCCAAACCATATGACCTGCTGGTGCTCGAGGAAGATTATTTCAATCTCGATGAAATGGTGGGCTTGCCGATCAGTGGATTAATCGGAGGAGGATTTTTCAAAAACCTGGTGATCCATATTGATTACAAAAAGAAACGGATGACGATCTACGATCCTAAATATTTTGAAGCCCCAAAAGGAGCAGAACAAATTCCGATCGAAATCAAAGCCAACAAACCCTATGTCCAGGCATCAACCACTTTACAGGATGGAACCACTGTCGAAGTAGATTTACTAGTCGATACCGGTGCCGGAGTGCCGCTGTTGTTGCACAACAATTCTCATCCCTCTTTGCATTTACCCGATCAATTTATCAATGGGAAGCTTGGGATTGGTCTGGGTGGGTATCTGGAAGGCCATATTGGAAGGATTCAAAGCATCCAGATTGGAAATATTGCTTCTCCGGAAGTTTTGGTGTGTTTTCAGGATGTGGATACCACCTGGCTGAAGGATGATGTTAAGTTCAGAAATGGGATTCTGGGCAATGAGTTCCTTAGCCGGTACAGTACCTGGTTTAATTACTTGGATGGTGAGCTCCTTTTGAAGCCATATAAAGCTAAGCCCAAACCATATCAAATGGATCGAAGTGGCCTGATTCTCTTTGCCTATGGTCCAAATTTTAATCAATTTGTTGTCAAGGATATTTTGGATCATTCTCCGGCACAAGAAGCTGATTTTCAAGCAAATGATATAATAATTAGAATAAATGGGGCTTCGGCAAGGCTTTTCACTTTGGAGGGAATCAACCAAATTTTACAGAAAAAGGCAGGCAAAAAGATTCGAATTAGGATATTGCGAGGAAATCAGGAAATAATGAAAAGGATCGTCCTGAAAGACCTCATATGAGGATTTTGATATTATATAATTCTTTAATTTAAAAATGTTTTGGTAAATGGTAATATAATCATACCTTTGCCGGCCATTTATGGATTAATCTATAATTACCAAATAGTATGTACGCGATAGTAGATGTTAATAGCAGACAGTACAAAGTGAAGCAAGGTCAGGAGATCTATGTGGACCTTCAGGCTGCAGAAGTTGGGGCAGACTTGACTTTCGACAAGGTCTTATTAGCTGATAATGAAGGAAATATCACTGTAGGCACCCCTACACTGGCCAATGCTTCTATATCTGCTAAAGTACTTGACCATGTCAAAGGAGACAAGGTGATTGTCTTCAAAAAGAAGAGAAGAAAAGGATACAGAGTAAAGAAAGGGCATCGCCAGCGTTTTACCAAGATTCGTATCGAAAGTATTACCGTATAACATTATATATTACAAGATAAAACACTGAGACAATGGCACATAAGAAAGGGGTCGGAAGTAGTGATAACGGAAGAGACAGTAATAGCAAGCGATTAGGCGTAAAACTCTTCGGAGGACAAACTGCTATCGCCGGCAATATCATAATTCGCCAAAGGGGAACAAAGTTTCACCCGGGCAGGAATGTAGGCATGGGCAGAGATTTTACACTTTTTGCCTTAACGGATGGAGTCATTAATTTCCAGACCAAAAAACGTGACAGAACCTATGTCAACGTTTTGAGTAGCTCCGCCACTGAAGCCTGATTCCAAACTAAAGTTTGAATAGAGTATATCGTTATTTATAAAGCCTGATTCGTTGCAACGAATCGGGCTTTTTAAGTTTTACACCTTTCGGTAAGGGTTATCCACTACAAACGTGTCCTTACAATAGAGCAATCTCATCATCATTTGTTACTGACACCATCCGGTGCAGCCCTTCAGTTAGAATTAACTTTACAATATGAAAACAACCGGACTTATTTTAATATTGAGTGTACTCCTTTGCATTCCCTTCGCGAGCTACGCACAGCAGGACTTCGATTACCTATGGGAATTTGAAGAACTTATTTGCAAAGAACAAGAAAAAGCAGAATTTCATATAGATCAACAAGGACTCAGAAATCCAGCTTCTGATAAAACAGACATCCATTATCAGACAATGCACTGGGATATTGATCCGGCGCAACATTATATAACCGGTGAGATTACTTTCTACTTCAAAAGCAAAGTGAATAATCTCTCGGAATTTATTCTCGATTTAAGCAATGCACTCATTGTGAATTCCGTGACCAGAAAAGGTGCAGCACTCAATTTCATCCACTCCGGTGATCAATTACTCACTATCGATCTGGAAAAAACAATGGCTGCCGGCGAACTGGACACTGTAACAGTTTCCTACGAAGGTGCTCCACCTTCCAATGGCTTTGGTTCATTTGTTCAAGATGATCATGCCGGACAACCAATTGTCTGGACATTATCTGAACCCTATGGTTGTCGTGACTGGTGGCCAAGCAAGCAGGATCTTGTAGACAAGATTGATTCCATGGATGTTTACATCACTACTCCATTAGCACAACTCGCAGCCGGAAATGGCAAATTAATGAGTATTATCGAGCAAGATGGCAAGCTCATACATCATTGGAAACACAGACATCCGATTGTCGCTTATTTAGTGGCACTCGCTGTAACGAACTATGAGGCATACAGTGACTTTGTTCACCTACCAAATGGTGATTCGATAGAAATTCTAAACTATATCTATCCTGAAAATCTTGATCAAGTCAGGGCAGCCACGAAGAGTTCGATTGATATCATGACGCTCTTCAACGAACTGGTCGGCACCTATCCCTATGCCGATGAAAAATATGGTCATGCCCAATTTGGCTGGGGCGGTGGTGAAGAACATCAGACGATGAGCTTTATGGGCAGTTTTGGTTTTGGCCTTCAGGCCCACGAAATGGCACATCAATGGTTTGGCAACAAAGTAACTTGCGGCTCATGGACCGAAATATGGTTAAATGAAGGATTTGCCACCTATCTCACAGGTATGACCTATGAAAATTTCAGTGAAGATGAATTCTGGCCTCAATGGAAATCCTCTACAAGGAATTCTATCATGAGTCAACCGGGAGGATCTGTTTTTGTGGATGACACCACCAGTGTAAACCGAATATTCAATGGTCGTTTGAGTTACAACAAAGGAGCTTACCTCTTACATATGTTGCGTTGGATTGTAGGCGATGAAGATTTCTTTGGCGCACTTCGCGATTATCTGGATTCACCGGAAACGGCTTATGGATTTGCTAAAACAGATCAACTAAAGGCTTATCTGGAAGCCCGATCAGGAATTTCACTTACCGAATATTTTAAAGATTGGTACTACGGGCAAGGCTACCCTTCCTATAATCTGAAATGGAGCCAAGAGTCAGACTCTCTGGTTTTTTGGTTGAGCCAGATTACAACGCATAATTCAGTTTCCTTCTTTGAAATGCCGGTACCTGTTTCTGTAAATATTAATGGAACGCCTACCCCATTTGTTCTGGATCATACCGCACAAGATCAACGCTTCTCGTTCTTCATCGGAACGGCTGATGCCGATTCAGTGGTCATAGATCCGGAGCTTTGGATTCTATCCAAGAACAATGAAATCACTCAGATCATCACCTCAACTTATAATCCGATAGCTCAGGATAAGTATATTATTTTTCCAAATCCGGCTAGCGAGTTTGTTGACATACTTCCTTCCGAAGGTGTCTATGAAGTAAGCCTCATTGACATACTTGGTGTAAAAAGGAATATGAAATATGATCGATCAAGAGTCTCCATACATGCCATTCCTGCAGGATACTATCGTGTGGTTTTGAAAAATAATCAGGGAGAAATTCTTTCAATAAAACCATTGGTGATAACGCGATAAAGTATTTTTAATTCAATACTGTCCGATTAAACTTCATTTTCTGCAAATAGATTCTCCGGACACTACTGAATGGACATTACGATTTTAAATGCTGGCTCACCCATTCTGCTAACACTTCCTCCGCCACTTTATGTGCCCCTCCATAACTATGGATTTTAAAATGCAGTCCACGGTCGGCCATTTTGTTCTTTTCTTTTTCAACGCGATCAAGACTTATATATTCATCCTGATCCCCTAAAAAATAATGGGATTGAATCTGACTGAAATATTCCTTCCGCCGATCGTAAAGAATATCCTCCGGCAAGCCACCTGCCCATAACAACAAATAATCCGCTGGAGGCGCCATGTCAATCAGCCATCGCAAAAGTGTTGTCACGCCCTGTGAAAAACCAAAGTATATAACCTTGATATTTTCATTTTTATCCCAAGCCAATTTCTCTCTTAGGTTTTCTAGAAAACCGATAAAGTCAGCTATTTCATCTAATCGATC
>JBBKXT010000053.1:0-26706 GCA_037969625.1 Saprospiraceae bacterium | reverse complement strand
TGCACTACGGTATAGGTACCATTATTGTTACAAGTAACTGTAGGAAGGCCATCAAAAAAGATAGAACACAAATCTCCACATCCATAACGCGCTTTGAATGTAAAATCAAAATCATCATTCGATGAATTGGTTGCTCCTTTTTTCCAAACAACCATATAAAGATTTGTTGCTTCATTAAATATTGGTGTAATAAAGGGCTGAGGAGACCAGCCATTAAAATCAGTACCACAGGCTATAAGGGTATCCAAATTAGTGCAGTCTCCAGAAAGTCCGCCACTAGTTGAACAAGTGGCAGTAGCAGAATAATATAGTGCCCATTCCAAGTCGTAATTACCCGTGGCTATCGTCTGAAAATCATAAACACCGGCAAATGGTCGTACATCAAAATTAAACCATGAAATTTTCTGCCCCGTAAATGGAGGAGTAATCGTGATCGGCAAATTAGTATTAGGATCTTCACAATTATTTGGGACTATTTGAAACACTCCGGGATCATACGTTGTATTGTCATCAATACCTGACTGCGTATCCGCGGCATTTGCACACCTCACGATACCTTGTGGCGCAGGTGCGTTATTCGCATCGTTAACGCCACAACCAACACCTGTCCAAGTCCCTCCTTTGGTCCATCGAACTGCATTACAAGGTGCTCCTGCCTGGGCTACAATTTCGCTATTCGAAAAAGCTGTTAATGTAAGCACCAATATAAAGCTCGCCAAAATCGATGCGTTAAATTTTGTGGTAACAACAGCTGCTATGTTTTGAAATGCCATTAAATATTTGGCTTGGCGAAAAAGAAAATTGGTTGAAGATTTTCTTTTCTTGCTGAAGCTTAATTTTGGGCTGTCGGCTTCACTAATGTTTGAGACTAATATGCTCATACCGGTCTGTGTTGAATTGTAAAATGTATTCATGTTCTTAGATGGGTTTTTCTTTTGGATGATTTGGTTATTGGGATTTCTATTTCTTGTGTTGGTATTTTTTTTATTGTCAAAAAAATCCAATTTTAATTCTTCCGGTTGTTTTCGACTTAAAGCAGAAAGTGCAAAATCGTAAACAAGACTTTTGCCATTAAAAAAAACCTCAGGTGAGATTTTTGAAGTACGTGTCGTAATAAGGTTTTGGGCTGGCGTATTTGGACTTGCGGGAGCAAGCTTTCTGCCTGTCATTGCAGTTTGAAAATTAGCCGCAATTTTTTGCGTAGATGTTTTTTCTAAATTACCACATGCCACATGAAAAGTTGACTGCACAAAACGTGTACAGCAAATACGTGCATTTGAGGCTTGGGTGAGCTTCATCAAGTTGGGTATATGCAATAGGGTCAATAACTAGGTTCATTAGGGAGCGAACTCCGAGACAAAGCTATTAAAAAATACAATAGGGTGTATAACGTATAACTTCATTAAACATCCATAATATGTTATTTTACTGTAGATTATGAATAATTTTAATTATAATGAATAGATTGGCCTGAAATTAGCTCATTTACCTACCTGGTAGCCGGTCAACGTTGTGCAGGTATTCATTCTATTGTATACACCACTACGACCCACATCAGAGGCTTAACACTGGATAATGAATGTGGCTAACAATAGATAAAAAATTGTACTCTACTATGATTTTTTACACAGAGAAAAACTTATTTAAGTTTATGGTTTCGGCTTTAGCGGATTATATTGATCCAATTAATCTCAAATCCATTTATAACTATCGCACAATTCTGTAGCGCTAAAAAGGAAATAAAAAAAAATTGCGCATGAAGGTATATGGCTAATCTTTTTCCATCAGCATTATAAATTCCTGAATTTTTTCGTTAGGAATAGCGACCGAAAGATGATAGTACGTAATCAACCACTGCCCATCCTTCTTAGCCATGATTCCTGTGCTTCGACAAGTACCCATCCAGGTGTCAAGCAACTCATCAAACCAGGCCACCTGGCCACCGGAACCTATCTCAATATTTCTTGACAGCGGTGTAAAATCCCATGCTGTTTCTTTTTGAAAATATTCCTTTGACCATTCTTTTAATTCGTCGCGCAACCATCGTTCTGTAGCATCTGTACCGATATAAATGGCATCAGCAGTCATCAATCCAAAAAATGCATCCGCATCAGCTTTCGCGGCAGCTATATGCCAGCCATTCATTAAGGAATCAATCACACGTTTTTCTCTTTCAGGAGACAAACAATCTTCCTTACGACGCGAGTCCGTGATCATTGCCATCCGCCACTGACCCTGCACATCAATCAATTGAAAACTATACACACCGCAATGGTTGAATTTCTTCTCATAATAAAAATCATACGGCATCCACACACTGGCGATGCCATCATCCACAAGACACTGTGTATTGTAATGCTTGACCTCCATTTCAATCTCCCCTTCGAGTGCTACGCCTCTCAGAAAATCATTCAATGTCTCCCCTTTTGCTCTGGCATTGCCTTTCGAGTCAAACTTGTAGGTCAGCAGATTTGCACCGGGTGTGAAATAAGTTCGCATCGTTGCAGTATCTCCTTTATACATCCCCTGAAACATTTCATCAATCGTTTTCAGAATCTCTGCTTCCTGCGATGAGGAAGTCATGATATTGGTGATCAGAAGGATGGAGAGGAGAAAGTATTTCATGATCGTCATTTGGTTTATTTCGTGATTGTCGGATCGCAGCGCTTGCCTGAGGCGGATGAACTCCGACGAAGGAGGTAGTGCAGCGCTTGCCCTGAATTCCGACGAAGAAGGTAGTGCAGCGCTTGCCCTGAACTCCGATGAAGGAGGTAGTTCAGGGGTAGACCACGTCCGCTAGGCGTGAGTGATGTAATGATTTAGTGATGGGTTATTTTTGGGGCAAGATAAGGAATGATGAATTATTAGAAAGAACTGAGATTTTTAGACCTGATCGGAGTGCAGCGTCCGCCTGAGGCAGATGTACTCCGACGAAGGAGGTAGTTCAAGCGACCTTAGACTAATATTGCTCGATTCATAAGCTTCATAACCCCAATAACCGTTCAACGTTAACCCTTCTCCGTTGACCCTTTTCTAATGCTCCTTCATAAGCTGCGGCAACTGCTTCACAACTTCGGGGATATTGGCACTTTGATACATCACCTGATGATGTACCGCTACCGGCCATGGATCATCCACCGGCAGACCGATATAGGCATCAATCTTTGCCTTAGGAATCGTACTCACAGCCTCTAGGTGTTCCCAGATATCATCGGGCCATTGAATCTTTTCTTTTATATAACAAACAGAATAAGCCTCTGCTAGGGCATGAAGCGCAATATTGTACATCCCTTTTTCCATATGCCCCTTGATGAGGTGTGGCACAGAGATGATCATCGTACCATCCACGGCCTCTACTTCAGCTATATGGACATCATCCGTATGCGATGGGGAAAGGAATGGATGGTGGTAGTAAACGATCTTATCGATCCCTTCATACAGAAATGTCTTTTGATGCATGGTGAGCAATATAGCGTACCAGGACAGAATATAATTGACATCTTCCGGAGCATTCTGCTCGTTTTTGTTGATAAAGTCTTTTTTCATGACCCAACGAACCATCCGATCCTCAGCCATTTGCTTGTTTGGGACCGGCATCTTGGTGAAATATCTGGAGGTGGCCAGTAACATCTGCCGCATCGCCGGATCCAAGGACTGCGGAACACCCCGGATCATCAACTGATCAATCTGATACTGAAACACATAGGCCACCACAAGAATCACCAGACACACCGAAAGCAGGTAAATAAGGTCCGGTCGATCCTTGAAAAAGATGAAATATGCACACAAGACGACCCCTGTGGCCGCGAAAACCATGATTCTTCTTGCCATACCTGTTCAAAATTATCCTCAAGAATACCTAATTAGAATGGAAAATGCTACTTTTGCGTCCCCTCATGATCTAATGTCATGAAATGGTGAGGGTACCTTAGCTCAGTTGGTAGAGCAATGGACTGAAAATCCATGTGTCCCTGGTTCGATTCCTGGAGGTACCACAAGCAAAAAGACCTGATGATTTTCATCGGGTCTTTTTTTGTTTAGTCCTGAGACCCACAGTGAAGGCGCAGTCCTTCATCTTTAGACCTGAGATTTTTAGACCTGAGACTAATGGACCTGAGACTAATGGACCTGAGACTAATAGACCATAGACTAATGGACCTGAGACTCACAGTGAAGGCGCAGTCCTTCATCTGTAGACCTGAAACCTTAGATTAATTTTTCTCACTTCATATTCTTCATAACCCCGATAATCTACATAAACTTAGAAAGACGCGAGATGCTAACTGGGAGTGGAAAAATTACAAATTACTAAAAGTAGTCTCCCGCAGATTACCACAGATCGGTCTCTTCTAGCTTCATGCTTTTAGTCGCCGAAGCTTTAGCGAAGGAGATCCTCCTGCCGTTAACCTTTCACCGTTAACCCTATGCTCTACGCCTATTTTAGCCGAGCAAAAAGAGTCTCCGCCAGGGCTTTCATCTCCTCAACAGCAAACTCGGGTCTGGGATTGGAGAAAGATAAATCTGCAAGCGTTTTCATAGGAATGAGATGAAGATGGGCATGAGGTACTTCAAGGCCCGCGACCATCACCCCTATACGAAGACAAGGGACTTCATCGGCCAACACAGGTGCTATTCTTTTGGCCATCAACTGGATTGCCATCAAATAGTCATCCTCCAGATCAAAATAATAATCTACTTCTACCTTAGGTATCACTAACGTATGTCCAAAAGCTACTGGACGGATATCCAGAAATGCCAGGCATTTATCATCCTCCGCTACCTTAAAGCAAGGAATTTCACCATTGATGATTTTTGTAAAGATTGTTGCCATGATGCTTCTAAAAAAAGATGTCTAATATTTCAAAATCAATAGGCCCTCCCGGTGTAGTAACCGTAGTGATTTCACCAACTTTTTTCCCAAGCAATCCTTTCCCTATCGGGCTGCTGACGGATATCTTTTTTTCTTTCAAATCAGCCTCTGACTCAGATACCAGGTGGTAGACTATCTCAGCCTTGTTTTTAGTATTGCGGATTTTAACCTTAGCCAGCACGGTGACTTTGGAGATATCCAATTGTGACTCTTTGATGACGCGTGCATTGGCCATCACTTTGTCCAGTTCAGAAATTTTAAGCTCCAGCATTCCCTGGGCATCTTTTGCTGCATCGTATTCCGCATTTTCAGAAAGATCTCCCTTATCACGAGCTTCTGCAATCGCTTTTGCGGCTTCCTGCCGTCCATTACTTTTCAGATCATCCAGCTTGTTCTTCAGCTGATCAAACCCTTCCTGGGTCATATAATGTATCTCACTCATAGTCCTAAATCATTAAATAAATAAAATGTATCTCCTCCAAACACGCATTCAACCTGGTCAAATGTATCGCTCTATTATTTCAGAAAGCATCAAACTTTGAAGGTGTATTGCGGGTCTTGATTAGACGAAAAAAACGTTCTCATCAGATATCTGATAAGAACGTTCTTCTAATATTGTACGGCAAAGATATGGAATTATCCCTCCTGAATCAAGTATTTACATTTTGTAGCGTAAGCTGAAGTTATGTGTACCACTGAATGGATTTGAAGCCAAATAAGCATAATCAACCGCAAATCTACCCGGAGAATCCTTTTTTGTAGGCACTTCTACGGTTACTCCGGCGCATAAACCTGTATAAACTCCATGCTTCTCATCCGATGCAGGAATGCCCAGATCGTAGCGGTAACCACCTCTGACCATAAACATTTCGCGGAATGCATATTCTACACCAACACCCACCTGGTCAACAGAAAAACTATTTGCTGTAAAGTTACCAAGCACTGTAATCCTGTTCATTTTGGTAGCATAGAAATCATAGGACAATCCAATATTAAGCATGGAAGGAAGTTCAAAACCTTCAGCTCGTTGGTTGACCGTAATGGGGTATTGCACACCTCCTTGTGGATTAGAAGTGGGAAAAGAAAGTCCTTCTCCACTAAACTTCATTGGTGAACCAATATTCCGCAAGGAAACACCAAATTTGAAATTATCTTCCGCACCGGTGACATACTGCACACCCGCATCAATCGCAATACCAAAGGCGCTGACATCCGCAATACTTTCGGATATACCACGCAAGAGAATTCCGACAGAAACTTTTTTATCAAAGGTGTGGCTGTAGGCCAAACCAATATTGAAAAAGTTAGGGCTAAAAGTTGCTCCCGTACCTTCCGGTGCTCCGGTGGTTGTCACGTCTATATCGCCAAAATCCATTGCCGTCAACGTGATGGCAAAGGCACCGCCGTCACCCATCTTCTGAGCATAACCTATGCTATTGAGATTGATACCGGTGCCATCAAAAAGGATGGTATGACCCAGTACAATCTCATTCTTGCCGATCCTTGACAATCCTGCGACATTAATTTGCGTTGCTTCGACACCATAAGCCATCGAAGTAGACATGGCATGTAAGCCTGCATTTCTGGCCCATGGGTTGAGGAGCAATTCATACCCTCCTGCTTCTCCCTGGCGATCCGGGTTTCCGGCAAAAGTGAGCGCCGGACTGAGGGCAAAAGCGGCTATCAATGTATTCAATATAAGTCTTTTCATACTTTCCTTTCTTTCAGCAAACCTGGTTTGAAAAAGTAATATTTGTTTTTCGTTTTACTCAATTTTATAATCCACTCGGATCAAACTGTCTGGCTACACCAAACCATTTAATCACCCGTTCTCCTATGCCCGGAGCATTTACATGGATTAGATAAACACCACTGGCAATTGGAATCCCTGCATAGTTTTTAAGATTCCAACTCACATCCGGTATGATTTGATTGACCGCTACCGGAGGATCCGTTCTCGGAGGAGAGTTAGGCTTTCCTACCTCATTTCGGGTATACTGTCTGATAAATCGGCCATCCAGAGAATAGATTGTAATGACGCATTTGGCCGGTAGATTCGTAATCTTTACAGTATTGTCGTAAGATGAGTTTTCATACTCACTATAAGCCAAATATGGATTAGGGACAACATTGATTTCAGCCAAAGCCTGTGGCAATTCCTCTTGTGTCAGTGGTTGTGGCTTCACGCCATCAAACTTAATACGATAAGCAGGGAAATCATTAAAGTTACCATTTCCGGTAGCTAATTGATATGGATTGTCAACACGTAGTTTGACGATCACATCATTTGGAATCAAACCTTCGTTGAGTGGAAGGAGTGCAACTTCAGGATCATCAATGAGCAATGGAATAGCTGTCCATGCGATTTTTGCCAATGCTCTGGCTTTGATTGGAAGACTAGTTCTATCCAAATCTCTCCGCAATACCTCACATCCATCATACTTCTCTCGTGTCACATAGATGTAATGCTGACCTCCAACATAAAAATCAAGTGGTGTTGGATTATTTAGATTGACAAAGTCAGTCACAAGCTCAGCCGTTGGATTCCAGACCATATCATGTGAATTCGTTCCCAATTCCAAGTTTTCTGCAACAAAATCGCGGTAACAGGAATTCTCTCCAAAGAAAATATTAAGACGTTCACCTGTTTCAATATCAATTGCGTATCCTGGAAACCATCCCATCCCTGTCAGTGGATTGCCACTGCCATCTACAGCACCATCCGGATCAGGAAACCCATCACCATCCGCATCATACTTCCCTACAGATTCTCTTGATCTTGAGGTAAGACTGGTTTTACTTCCTTCTGTCTTCAGACCTACACCCGGTGCATCCCGGCTAGTATAATATTGATTAGCCGTTTCGACGACCACACATCGGCTCCACTTAGAGGTATCTGACGTCAGGACAATATCAACATTTGGCAATGCTTGTAAAACACCTCCAAACTGTTCATTTTGAACCAATCCACCTGAGGAATTTAGCCATGCCGGAGTGATATTCCACCCGAGTGGATTTTCCGCCGGCTCCGATGGATCCCAATCTGTTAGTACATAGGGTAGCCATGGCGCAAACTTAGAAAATGCCTGATTCGGATCCAATAAAAAATTAGGGTACTCTGGCAGTTCTGTTTGGACAAAGTTAAATATGGGTGTGCTGGCAAAATCATCGCCAACAAAGGTTAGCCATTCCGGTTTGGATGGATCCAGGTAATCAGAACTAAAACCAATTGTTCCGTTTGAAGGATCCAAATTGTCCCCACAATCAGAGGACTGCCCGATGAAAACTGAAATACCTAAATCAGCAATCAATTGTTCGTTTAATTCTGATAACGGTTTTTCTGAATTGTAGGTAATGGATGGATCATCTTCTCTGTAGAATATCCATCCTGCATTTTCAGACAATGTATCTCCGCTATCAACCATCTCAAGGATATACGTTCCATCCTTTACTTCCAATGGATTGAAGACCTGTACTCTCACCGGTGCAGCACCAATGGCATACGTCAATTCACCTACTGTATTGGTATTGTTTAGAATGGAGTCATACTCTTCCATTTGGATATTGAGGAAGTTTTCACCTGCACCTACACCTTCCAGACGCGTGACTTGCGGTCCTTCCCCATACATGGCATTGACCATCTGGAATGTTTGTGGATGTGGAAGTGGATCATAGGTTCTGATATTTCTTCTTCCTTCCAAATAAGGTTTTCGTTGTCCAATCAACGTCAGTGGATCGAACGGTTCAAACTCATTATAGGCATATGCGATAGCTGTATAATAATAATGCTTGTGATTGACCAATCGGCGGTCTTCGGAAGCAAACTGGTCTTCCTGAATCAGGAAGGTATGTCGAATACCTCCATCCGTTCCAACGATTTGCTCAAATGGAACCCAAATATCTGTATTATTAGGGCCTTCAATCGTACTCCAGTTAAATAACTTAGTGATTCCATTTCGCTTGTCAACCTGAAATACTGGTCTTGCTTTTGTAATGTCGTTAAGTTCGCCAGTGGTCACATTACCATTCAGCAATTGATAGACACGATAGCCTTCAAAGACATAGGTACTGTCCACTTCTCCTTCCGGTACCTCAAGTCCACGCTCGGCGTATAATTCAAAAGCATTGTTGGAGGAGACATCATTGCTCAATACCATGATCAACTCACGATCCAATTCGATCCAATCCAGATCCGGTGCATCCGGACCATTTGGCAGACGGAAGCAGTTGTTAAACAAAGCCTGTGCTAAATCATCGGCAGCACGTAACTCTGTCAATTCAGGACAAGGATATATCTGATCAGGCACCCACACAACACCAATAATAAGTTCATTGATTGCACCCGGATCCAAACGGAAAGGACCGGTCGCCTGTACTGTTCTAGGGTCCATCGTCCCTAGAGAAGCTGAACACATCGACCAATCGCTCTGACTGGTAGGATCACCGGTAAATGCATAATCAATCGGCACTGAACCAGGGCCTAGATTGTAACCACTTCCACCAAATGTATACGGAGTACCATCACGCCATGAGCCTGACAGGTAGCGATAGAATTCGATATCTGTCTGTGGATCCCACATAGCACCCGGCCATGAACCGGCACCCTGGCGAACGTGATATGTAAAAGATGACATACCTAACTCGATGCGGTGATCCAGATCATAGACTATCAGAGAATCCCCAATCATTTCAATCGTCTCATAAATATTTGGATAATCATCCGGATCCAAAGGAAGTTGATCAAGTCTAAAGGTATCGATCATTCTCACAGGGGCCAATGGCCCTCTGAAATAGTCAATACCTAAAATGGGCACATTATCACAGTAAGTGGTACTTCCGGTCGTACAATCACAGCCTGAATTACCATCCAGTTCGTCCTGGTTGTAGATATACATCAAACTTCTGGAAGTATCTGATCCGATAAAGTCATCCTCTGAACAACCTAAATCCGCATCCACCCACATACCAAAGAAAGTACTGTCTATCGCGGTGACGGCTCTATTGATCAACTTAAAACGATAGAATGTCATGTCATTGATCTGGTCATTTGTTGAATATGCAAACGCCTGTACCTGTACTTCCATTCGTATAGGACGACCATTTGTATTGGTATGACTGTTACCGGCATCATTATACACCCAGAATACAATTTCATCAGGATAGTTGCTTTCAGTCGGGCAATCCTTCACTTCGATCGCGGGGTAGTCACCATCACATGGATTGTATATATTGTCTTTATTGTAATCATTGTATGCACCAAGTCCCTGATTGTCATTTGGCAAATCAAAATCATAGTACTCACTCCAGTATGGATTTCCTCGTGCCGGATAGCTCCTGAGTGATCTTGGAATAGACTCGCAGTCCATTGGTACACCCGCAGCTTCAGCTTCTTCAAAAGCACGAATATGATTTTGAATATCTACACCTTTCACAACGAAAAAACGATCCCAGTTTTCACATGTATCAGAACCGGTGGTTCCAATCGAAGAAAGTGGGCCGGGCCAAAAGTCATTGTGTGTTTCATTTCGATAGGTTTGCGCAGCAATCTTTAGGTTACCGGCATCATCAAATCCACCCAACCAAACAGCGCCTGCAAAAAGAGAAGAAACACCTGGTATCCCCAATGCCGGATCTACTTTTGGTACGATGTACTGTCCTGCATCCAAATCCCACCACATATCACCACCGTTGAGTAATCGGGCTCGAACGTTGTTAATGGCAAGGTCATACGACATAGTCGCCGGTGCACAATCAGATCGATAGCTGATTGGTTTTTCCGGAGGTGCCGCACCTGGTCTTTCGTAATCGGGGTCTATATAGGCATAGGAAACCACGGACGAAAACATGATCATCGTTGCGATCGCGAGCTTCATTTGTCTTTTCATGATAGGCGTACTAAGTGATAAAAAAGAAATAGTCATATACATTGAAATCAATATTAAAATTGAAGTGTTGCCCCGAGATATACTCTACGTGGCAGTGTAAAAAATCCCGGATTCAATTCTCCCCATTGGTATGAAAGCAGATAGTTTGGAACATCGCTTGAACGACCTGCATCTTCTAAGACTTGTATAGATGACTGCCCATTGGGTGTCATCAGGAATCCATCATCATATGCTGAACCGGAAGCGGCATAAACACCTCTGATGTTTTTCGTATCAAATAAGTTTTCAACACGGATATAGACATCTGCAAAAATCGCTCTGGCTCCTTCTGCTCCACCGATTCTGAATGATTTATTAACTCTAAGGTCAAGGGTATTGTTCCAAGGAAGACGTGATCCATTGATGGCACCACCAATACCACTGGCACCATAACGCTGTGCTAAAAGTTGCTTCGTATAAGGTCGGCCTGAAGCTGCATTGGCTTGCAAGCTAATACCGGCATCTGAGAACACATCCGCACCAAACCAAACCGGTCCATTGTATTGTGAGCCTGATCCATATCTGTAATCGAGGTTAATAGACAATCGGTGACGCTCATCAAATGAAAGCGGAGATAAATATCTTACGTTGCCACGTCCATTGGTATTCAATCCAATATCCTGCTGGCTGGAAGCACTTGATCCAGTTCCATCAGCAAATTGAATCGTATAAGCAATTGTCATTTCAAGGTTTTGTGTACGACGCAAATCATAACTCAATGAAAATCCTTTTGTCGTTGCGAAATCCTGATTACCGTAAGAATCATAGCTGTTACCAGGTATACCCGGAACAAATTGATACGTCTGTGATTGAATCATATCGCGAAACTCCTTGTAGTAAGCACTTAAGTTAATCGCACTGGAGTTAGATACTTTTTGCTTAAATCCAACTTCAAATGTGATCGTTTTCTCAGGCTTAAGATTTGGATTGTTCTGTGGAGGTCCATCTGACCAGTAGTAATAATCTAAAGCAGTTGCAATTGTGTTAGATGGTGGTCGCTGCACAAGGATATCATAATTTACAAAGAAATTGGCTTCATCAGATATCGGGAATGAGAAGGCCAATCGTGGCATCCAATTCACTTGTGGCGTATAATCTTCAAATGATTGTGAAGGATCAAAATTTCTACTTCTGATATTTCTGTTGGCTGAATTTCTTTCTACATAGTATGGGTTTGGAATTTCATTTCCAAGAATTTCAAATCCGCTATTGACCGGTGTCCCTTCAGCTGTATACCATTGATCACCATCGCGATATGCTCGCACTTCAGTAGAACCTTCAGAAGTCACATAAACTTTCCAATCATCCTCAATGGCCGGAAGGCGAATATCATCAACATCAGGCTGATCAAAGAAATCATTGGCATCCATGATCGCATACAGTGAGTATGGATCTTTAAGCACTTTGGTATTGGCATCATATCGATCAACTCTCAAACCTAATCTGAAAATAATATCCTTGAAAGTAAATTTATCCTGAATATAAGCAGCCGTGTAAATAGGTTTGGCGGCAGCTACCGGAAGCGTACGACGTCCTTGTGCATCTTCGGCCGTAAAGAAATCATCAAACGTCACATCACCTGAAAGTTTATTTCCCAAATAATCATATCCATAATAATCAAGGATTTTTCGATTGGTGAGTTCTTCCGCAGCAAACATATCCAAGCTTAAATCAGATGGATTCAGGCCGTCAACATTGACATACTCATGTTCTGACTGTCCTGTAAGCTGACGAACTGCTTTGTAAAAAAGTAGGTTAGGTTGCTCGACTACAAGTGTGTTGAAGACTGCTACCGGAAACATGCCAATTTGTCCATCAATTGATGTGGTCAGTGTATCATATCCAATGATATCTGTACTATCGAGTCCAACGATGTGTGCATCATTCGCAGCAAATCGCATGGTGTTCCATAGATCTATAGGATTGATGGCCCAGTTGCCTAACTGGCGCTGTTCGTATAGCAATCCAAACTGGATATTGTGTCTTCCCTGATCTGATCCACCCGGGAATATGTCAAAAGAGGCATTCAGGTTTAACGTATGAATCTCTGTTTGTCCTTTTGAGAAAAGATTGTAGACAGCACCTGTATTGGTATGTATACCGGAATAAGCACTATTGACGATATTAGACCAGAAACCATTGTACGCATTGTAATTTTTAAAGTCAATGACTTCCTGGTTATTATTGTAGTTATTCAACAAGGGGTTAATGGTTGCAGAAGGATGATATCCATTGTCTGCAAATGTCTCAGAGTAGCCATAATGTTCGCCATAGATACCTGATCCGGGGACCAGCGGTCCTGTAGCAAAAGGACTGTTTGTATCCTGAGCGATTCCGATCACAGGTACCCATGAGACATCAAACTGACCTACATAACCATAATCAAACAGGCGGTCCTGATGGCGAACATCCCCTCGATCATTGCCATTCTTTTCAAATCCATACTGAAGCGTATAAGAGATGTTACGGATCAAAGCAGGAGGAGCATCTTTATCCTGAGGAGCTCCGGCACCAATACGATGTCTGAATCTACCATTGACAAAAAATCCATCTTCATTGTAGTAAGGATTATACTGCCAGTTGACAAGTGACCAGGCTCTGCTGGGTGAGAAATTATTGTTATTATTATAATACGTTCCACCAAGTGTTACATCTATCTCGTCATTGACTTTAAAGTCAAGTTTACCCGTGAGGTCAATTCTTTCATCTCTGACATTGGGTCTTGCTTTTAAAAGATCAACATCTGAATCTTGCAAGCGCTCGATCAAAGGAATCGGAGTACCATTTTGAGTAGTCAATGGATCTGTGGCAATTCGATTGATGGCATCTTCATTGGCGGCATAGGCGCCAAAAGCTCGAGGAGTTGGCTCTTTACGGTTACGGTACTGTACGGAGGTACGGAAACCAATAATGGAACTACCGGTTGTTTTGTTTTTTAGAATCGGGCCACTGACGTTGGCCGTGATCAGATTATATCCATAGGCATCTGTCAGTTCTGAAGTTTCAACCTCAGCATATGCAGACAGTTTTGCGGAAGGTCCTTTTGATGTCATAGAGATCAATCCACCGGTCACATCACCATATCGGGCTTCAATTCCCCCGGTGATCACCTGCAGCTGCTCAATTTCTGATTGTGGGGGCATGGCATTAGCGCTGACACGCACACCATCAAGGTAGTAGTTGGTGGCATTACTTCTGGAACCACGAATATTGACGTCACCTCCATCAATCGAAGAAAGACCTGCTGTAGTCGAAGCAATCGCATTGATATTCTTTACCGGAAGGTTTCTGATTTGTTCGGCAGTTTTGATACCACCCTGTGTGGTGTTATCCTGTTCGATTAGCGGCACTTTATAGGCTTTGACCTCAACGATATCAAGCACAAGCCCATTATCTAGCTTGAAGTCAAGGCGAATAGCTTTACCGGCTAAGACCACTACGCCTGTCTGACGCTGGTTAGGATATCCGGTATAGCTTGCCTCAACGTCGTACGTCCCGGGATCTATATTGGAAAAAACGTAATTACCGTCCAGATCTGACTGGACACCCTGGATCATGTTGCCATTTTGAAATAATAGCACATTGGCAAAGATTAAAGATTCGCCGTTTGTGTTGTCCAGGACTTTTCCTTCAAGGGAGGTTTGTGCCCAAGCGGCTAACCCAAATGAAGTAAAAATAGAGATGAGAAGTAAGCGTCTGATCATAAATTCTTCTTTTGACTAACTAAAGCAATTAGATGCTGAATAGAATTAAGTCCACAATGTTAACAAAATATTATGAGTAGATACTCAATTACTGTGCGTTCGTCTAAGAATAGACAAAATTCATCGCATTTACCCCTATTGTGCTCGTTTCTAAATGCACCAAATGGCTTCCAGGTTACAATTATTTAATCATCAGCATCAAAACGTCTGAACAGGAAGAACTGTGTGGAGCCCTAGACAAGCCTAAAGTACCCGATAAGGCCAAAAATACGCAGGCAGTATGGATCCACCGCCCGGTTAATTAATGACACAGACAAAAATCAATGCATTTGCAATTGATTACCAACCGTTTAGCCATGATCGAGACTCGGAAGGTGCTATTGGGTTATCTTTTTTACCAAACCAGCTAAACAACGAAGCACTCTCGTAAAATCGCTAAAAGTCGGCTACTATTCAAAAAGGTACATGTTTCTATTGCGCTCCAGCTCCCTGAAAAACGGATCCGTCAGGTCATCAATAAACTGGATAGCCTCCCCGGTACTTTTCATTTCAGGCCCAAGTCGCTTGTCTACATTTGGGAATTTCTCAAATGAAAACACCGGCACTTTTATCGCATAGCCCTTCATTTGATTGACCATTTCAAAATCCTTCAGTTTGTGCGTCCCAAGCATAATCTTGGTCGCGATGTTGAGATAAGGGATTTTATACGCTTTAGCGATAAAGGGAGTTGTACGTGAAGCACGTGGATTGGCTTCAATCACATAAACCTTTTCTTCCTTGGTGATTTTGTCCTGGCTGATCGCAAATTGAATATTGATCAGTCCTTTGATATTCAAGGCAAAAGCGATTTTGCGGGCATGCTCGATCATCTGATCTATCGCTGATTGACTTAAACTATACGGTGGAAGCAATGCCGAACTGTCACCACTATGGATTCCTGCCGGCTCTACGTGCTCCATAATACCCATAATATGGACATCATCCCCATCACAAATTGCATCTATCTCCGCTTCTTTGGCACGTTCGAGAAACTGGTCAATCAGGACTTTATTGTCCGGCATATGCTTGAAGATGCTTAGCACATGACGCTCCAGGTCATTGTCATTGATGACGATTTTCATGCGCTGTCCTCCCAACACATACGATGGACGGACCAATACAGGATAATTGACCTCCTTCGCAATGCGGATAGCTGCATCTACATCATTCGCGACACCATATTTTGGATAAGGAATGCCCAGTTCTTTAAGCTTGTCAGAAAAACTACCTCTGTCTTCAGCCAAGTCCATATCTAAAAAGCTGGTGCCTATTATCTTGATGCCGTTGTTATAGAATTCTTCAGCCAATTTGAGCGCCGTTTGTCCACCTAGCTGAACAATAATCCCTTCAGGTTTTTCCAGTTCGATGATCTCCCGGATATGCTCCCAATATACCGGCTCGAAATAAAGCTTATCTGCAATATCGAAGTCTGTGGAAACAGTTTCCGGATTGCAATTAATCATGATCGCTTCAAAACCGGCTTCTTTGATGGCCATAATGCCATGGACACAGCAATAATCAAATTCAATGCCTTGCCCTATTCGGTTAGGTCCTGATCCAAGGACTATAATTTTCTTTTTATCTGATGGAATACTTTCATTTTCCTGTTCGAAGGTGCTGTAGAAATAGGGCGTTTGAGCTTCGAACTCGGCAGCACAGGTATCTACCATTTTATACGTTCGGCGGATGCCAAGCTTATAGCGTTGTTTGGTTACTTCTTTTTCATTGATGCGTAAGACCCAAGCAATCTGGGCATCTGAATAGCCTTTTTGCTTTAACTCGCGGAAAAATTCTGGTGGAATATCTTCTGCAAGGTTGTAACGCAGTAATCTTTCTTCTGTTTTAACTAAGTCCTTGATTTGCTTGATAAACCAAGGATCAATTTTAGTAAGTTTATGGATACTACGTTCGGAGACGCCGAGTCTTAAAGCATCTTTCAGTCGGAAGATTCTGTCGTCACCGGCGATTTCGAGTCGCTCCATAATATCTGAAGTACTAATCCACTCCTTCATATCAGCGCCAAGACCGGTTCGATTATTTTCTAGGGATTGACATGCTTTTTGTAAAGCTTCTTGGAATGTGCGACCGATCGCCATCACTTCGCCCACAGATTTCATCTGTAATCCAAGCGTGGTGCCGGAGCCATGAAATTTTTCAAAATTCCACCGAGGAAACTTTACAATGACGTAGTCGAGGGTTGGCTCAAAAAAAGCACTTGTCGTTTTCGTAATCTGGTTTTTCAGCTCGTCAAGATTATAACCAAGCGCCAATTTGGCTGCAATTTTTGCGATTGGATACCCGGTTGCTTTACTGGCGAGGGCTGAAGAACGACTCACTCTCGGATTGATCTCAACGACAATGAGTTTTTCTGTGATTGGATCCTGAGCAAACTGGACATTACATCCACCGGAAAAGTTTCCAAGTGAACGCATCATTAGTATAGCGCTGTTCCGCATCTCCTGGTACGCTGTATCACTCAAGGTCATTGCCGGGGCAACCGTTATACTATCTCCGGTGTGAATCCCCATTGGGTCGAGGTTTTCAACGGTACATATAATAACTACATTATCATTTCGGTCGCGGAGAAGTTCAAGTTCGAATTCTTTCCAACCAAACACAGCCTTTTCAACGAGGACTTCATGTGTTGGAGAAGCATTTAAGCCACGGCGCAGGGCTTCCTCGAATTCACTTTCTTTCATCACGAATCCGCCGCCTGTGCCTCCGAGGGTATAACTTGGTCTGATCACCAAAGGGAATCCTATTTGCTGAGCAGCTTCCATCCCTTCAAGGAATGAGTTGGCGATAAAACTTGGTGCGACATGCATACCAAGACTGACTACATGATCTCGGAAAGCTTCTCTATTTTCAGCTAACTCAATCGCTGCGATATCTACGCCTATGAGTCGGACATTGTATTTTTTCCAAACTCCTCTTTTATCGGCTTCGATGGCGAGGTTGAGCGCTGTCTGGCCACCCATGGTCGCTAGAACCGCGTCAATTTGCCTTTCTTCAAGAATTTGAATGAGGCTTTCGACGGTGAGAGGGAGCAAATAAATATGATCGGCGGTCATCGGATCCGTCATGATTGTCGCCGGATTGCTATTGATCAGGCTGACTTCGATTCCTTCTTCGCGAAGTGAACGGGAAGCTTGCGTACCGGAATAATCAAATTCGCAGGCTTGTCCGATGATGATGGGTCCACTTCCGATGATCAGGACAGAGTGTATACTATTATCTTTGGGCATCTACCAGTTGGCTTTGGTATGAAAAATGGCTTGATTCTATATTAAAACCGGTCAAAGATACTATTTGCCAAAAAAGCACACCAATTCAGGGTAAATATGATGAAGAAAGATGTGTTAATTACGGATTTTGTTCACCCAATCCTGCTGAAAGGCCTGCATAAGCTTGGCTTGTCGACTACTTATGCTCCGACTATACTTCGCAAAGAAATGGAGGCCGCACTCCCCGATTATCGTGGTGTGATCATCAATACGCGGTGTGCCCTTGATGCCAAAGCGATGGGATTCGCCCCTTCACTGCGCTGGATTGCCCGATTGGGCAGTGGTCTGGACATCATCGATCTCGTCGCTGCCAAAAATCAAAACATTACCGTCCTCAGCGCTCCTGAAGGAAATGCAATAGCCGTCGCGGAGCATGCGATGGGCATGTTGCTGGGTTTGACAAACAAATTAGTTTCGGCTTCACGGAGTGTAGGGCGTGGTGAATGGCTGCGCGAAGCGCACAGAGGACATGAAATCACCGGCAAAACGATAGGTATCATCGGGTATGGAAATAATGGAAGTGCTTTTGGTCGCCTGTGGAAAGGCTGGGATGTGCGTGTGATGGCCTATGACAAATACCTCCATGGCTTTGGTGATTCGATGGTCGAGGAAGTGGCTCTTGAGACATTGCAACAACATGCGGACATTATTTCGCTACATATTCCATTGACACCTGAAACGGAAGAAATGGTAGATGCAAGGTTTATTAAAAAATGCAAACAAGGATTTGTCCTTATCAACACCTCCAGAGGTAAAAATGTAAACCTTTTTGATATTGCAGTGGCATTAACAACGGGGCACATGAAAGGGGCTTGTCTTGATGTATTGCCTTATGAACCTCCGCAAAAAGGTCCGGAATCTTTTCGGAAAATTTTTGAGTCCTTGTGTCAAAACGACAACGTCATCCTGAGTCCTCACATCGCCGGCTGGACCGTAGAATCAAAACGAAAGATATCGGAAGTGTTGTTAAAGAAAATAAGTTTGATTGTACAAACCACTTAAAGCCTTTCAGCATTTAGAATGACGTAATTCAAGGATGCTGAATTTTTCGCATTCAGCAGTAAGGTTCCTTTAAAAGAAAGCACTTCATCCGTTTGATAACGCTTGAAAGATTTGGGATGAAGCCTTAGTTCTGCGACGGATTCCGGACCGGATCCCCCGCAAAAAAAACAGCTGGCCATTGGATTGCGTGAGATCACATATTGCGTGCCGAGTGGATCGAGGGGGATGATATAACCTTTGATCACTACTACTTTACCATCGAGTGCTTTCACAGATTCACCAAATGTGGCCTCGAGTAATTCGATCCCCATGGCGTCATCATATGCTTTCGTAAAGGTGACATCGGTGAGTTGTTCCCAACTCAGCAATTGCTGCGCATGTGTTACGGATATTGTAAACAGGCTAAATAAAAAACAGAAAAGAAATGTGATGTTATGCAAAAGGCAAATATTGAAGATGCTTGAAACTAACCACACCATAACTGATAAATTTCTTCAACTATTATCCTGGTTCTTTATCACTCACGAGTGTACCGAGGTTTTCGCCTTCGATCAGTCTGCGCAGATTGCCCGGGTGATTGACATCGAACACGATGATGGGTAGATTGTTTTCCTGGCACAGGGTAAATGCGGTCATATCCATGATACCGAGGCCATCTCTGATTGCTTTTGAAAAAGTAATTTGATCAATCTTGACGGCATTTTTATCTTTTTCCGGATCGGCGGTATAGATGCCATCGACGCGTGTGCCTTTCAGGATGACATCTGCGTTTATTTCATTTGCGCGCAGGGCGGCGGCACTATCGGTGGTAAAATAGGGATTGCCTGTGCCAGCACTGAAGATGAGGATGCGTTTCTTTTCAAGATGTCGGATGGCTCTGCGTCGGATATAGGGTTCGGCGATAGCTTTCATTTCAATCGCAGAAATCAATCGTGTGTAGAGGCCTAGATTTTCGAGGGCGCTTTGTAAAGCCATGCCATTGATGACAGTGGCCAGCATACCCATATAATCGCCCTGTACTTTTTCGATACCGGTAGCTTCTGCCTGAAGTCCTCTAAAAATATTTCCGCCGCCGATGACAATGGCGATTTCGACGCCCAGATCAGCAATCGCTTTAATTTCTGAGGCGTAATGTTTGAGTTGATCAGGATGAATACCAAACGTCTGATCTCCCATCAGGGTCTCACCGCTTAACTTTAGAAGTACTCTTTTGAATCTGGGCATAATAGATTTATGAATCTAAGTTAGGTCGCTTTTTTTAAATGGTGTATTCCCTCGTCTGAAAAGGGCATAAAAAAAAGCGAATCATAAATGATCCGCTTTTTATTATTTCGGTTGATCAACCTAGCTTGACATGTTTAAATCCAGTCACCGTCAGGTTGCTATCCATGCCTTTGAGGTATTGATCTACAGACTTGCTGCTATCTTTTACAAAGGCCTGGGCCAACAAAGTATTTTCTTTGAAAAACTTATTGAGTTTACCCATGGCAATTTTCTCTAGCATTTCTTCCGGCTTGCCTTCTGAGCGTGCTAATTCTTTTCCGATCTCAATTTCCTTTTCAACGATTGATGCATCAACACCATCTTTGTCCAGGGCAACAGGCTTCATTGCTACGACTTGCATCGCGACATCTCTTCCTGCATCTTTAAACTGAGGATCCGTATTATTGAGGCCGAGAATCACACCGGCTTTATTGCCCATGTGGATATAAGATACGACTTGATCTGCTTCCAATCGTTCGTAGTCTGCTAATTCAATTTTCTCGCCAATCACCCCTACCTGCTCAGTGACTTTTTCACCAATGGTGATATTCTCATAGGGCAAGTTTAATACACTTTCTAAATCTGCCGGGAAATTCTTAAGGGCGATTTCTGCAAACGTTTTTGCGAGATTTACGAAATCTTCATTCTTCGCGACAAAGTCCGTTTCAGAACTTAATCTGATCACCACGCCTTTTTTGCTATCATCAGAAACCACAGCATACACTACGCCTTCTTTTGCTTCGCGTTCTGCGCGTTTGAGGGATAATTTTTGTCCTTTCAAACGAAGGATTTCGATCGCTTTCTCTATATCTCCATTTGCTTCAGACAATGCTGATTTACAATCCATCATTCCGGCGCCGGTCATATCCCGAAGCTTTTTGACATCTGTTGCGGATATCGTACTCATTAATATTATTATTTAAAAAATAAATTGATAGGTCAATGAATGATCTGATCGTTAGGATCAGGCATTCGTTGCTGTCTGTTCTTCCTTTTCTTTCCCACGTTCTGCCAAACCTTCTTTAATCGCATTCGTGATATAATCTGTGATATAGGAAATGGATCTTGATGAATCATCATTTGCCGGGATCGGGTAGTCTACTAGGTTTGGATCTGCATTGGTATCTACCATGGCGAATGTCTTGATGCCAAGTTTTTTGGCTTCCGCCAGTGCCAGGTGTTCACGACCGATGTCCACGATAAAAACAGCGTGTGGTAAGCGATTGATATCAGAGATACCCCCTAGTACCTTACTGAGTTTATTCATCTCACGGGTCAGTGTCAATCGTTCCTTTTTCGTAGTACTTGACAAAGTACCATCACCGAGCATTTGCTCCAGGTTGTGCATTTTCTTTACAGAGCGACGGATGGTAGAGAAGTTGGTCATCATGCCTCCCAGCCAACGATCAGTTACATAAGGCATATTGATTGTTCTAGCGCCTTGTGCGATGATCTCTCGTGCTTGTTTTTTGGTGGCAACAAACAGGACTTTCTTACCTGACCGTGCCATAGATTTCAAAGCAAGAGCTGCTGTCTCGAGACATTCTGACGTTCGGTTGAGGTCGATGATGTGAATCCCTTTGCGCTCCATAAAAATGTACTGGCGCATTTTAGGATTCCACTTGCTTTTCATATGTCCGAAGTGAACACCTGCGTCCAATAAATCCTGATATGATGGTTTATCCATGATGGATGTGTTGATGTTTTTGTGAGAAAATAGTAATGATTAACGTTTTGAGAACTGGAAGCTCTTTCTTGCTTTTGGCTTACCAAATTTCTTACGTTCCACAACTCTGGCATCTCTTGTGAGATACTTCTTGATCTTCAATGGACCGCGATGCTCTGCATTGAGTTTTACCAGTGCTCTTGACAAGCCTAGGCGAATGGCCTCGGATTGACCTCTATAGCCACCTCCACGCACATTGACTTTTACATCATAAGAGGCGAGTAGATCTAATTCCATCAAAGGAGCTACCACATGTACACTGATGTGCTGCAGGGGGAAGTACTCTTTGTAATCGCGTCCATTGATCTTAATCTTGCCTGTACCATTGGATAGATATACCCTTGCTACTGAGGCTTTTCGACGTCCGATCGCATTAATTGTATCCATATACTTTAGTCTTTAGACTGTAATTTGACGTTGTTAAATTATACTAGAGGTTTTGGCTGCTGGGCTGCATGTGGATGCTCTGCTCCAGGGTAGACAAACAGTTTTTTAAACATGGCATTACCAAGTTTATTCTTTGGAAGCATGCCTTTGACGGCAAGCTCTACGAGGCGCTCTGGTCTGCGTGCACGTAATTGTGTGACCGTAAGTTCCTTCTGACCTCCTGGATATCCGGAGTAGGTCTGATATGTTTTGACATTTTCCTTATTACCGGTAAAACGCACTTTCGCTGCATTGATCACGATGACATTGTCGCCGGTGTCCACGTGAGGGGTGTATTCCGGGTGGTGCTTGCCTCTCAGGACAGTGGCTATACGGGTACACATACGACCCATCACGGCTCCATCCGCATCGATGACAAACCATTGGCGGTTGACTTCTTCCTTCTTGACGGACCGTGTTTTATAACTTAATGTATTCACAGCTATAGAATTTTAAAATTGATTGACTTAAAACCGCTTTTTCTTAGCGGGTCGCAAAGGTAATCTATTGCGCCCCAGATCACATAGCATTTCCCAAAGATTTTAGAATATTGATTGTGTAATCATCTGATAATCAGTAAATATTTCGCACAAAAAATTTAATCCATGGAGGTTTGGGGCTTCTAAAAGGAGCAAAGAATGCTGCTGTAATGAAATATTGCACGCAGAGGTGCAGAGGCGCAGTGTACTGTTATAATGATGTTTCATTCCTATGAAAGTGGTGCTAGAATGGTAATTTTTCCGGCTTTCATGTTCGAAAACCAGGCTTTTGTTTGTTGACCACCTGTTCCAAAAGAATATTGCACGCAGAGGCGCAGAGACGCAGTATCATAGTTATAAACCAGACATTTGTTTGTTGACCACCTGTTCTAAAAGAATATTGCACGCAGAGGCGCAGTCTTGATTATTGTCTGGTGCTGTTTTAGATGTTCCTTATTTCTTCTCTCTCGCAAAAGCCGAGACACAGTGGCCATTTTTCTTGGTTTCATTTCAAAAATCAATTGGAATATGGTCACATTTTCAATTCTTAAGACATTACTTAAGTAGTGGTCAGAAATTCCCTTGAAATTTTGGACAAAAAGTCTAGCGATGAAATTACATGAGAATGAAATATCTGGAGAGGTAATAAAAATTTGTTTTGACATCCATTTAAATTTGGGTCCCGGACTCCTTGAATCTGTTTATGAGGAAATTCTCTGTTTCGAATTGCATCAAAAGGGGTTTAGGATTGAACGACAAAAAGGAGTTGCTGTTTTTTGGAAGGACATTAAAATGGATCTTGGCTTTAGACCTGATATAATTGTTGAAAACAAAGTTATTGTTGAACTAAAATCTGTGGACATCATTGCTAAGTCTTCTCCAAAAATATTACTTACCTATTTAAGACTTACGAATATAAAATTAGGGCTTCTTATTAATTTCAATGAGGCTCTTTTAAAGGACGGCATCTCCAGGATTGTGAATAATCTTTAATGCCTTTACTTTAGAAACTGCGTCTCTGCGCCTCTGCGTGAGACTACTTTTCCTCAGTATCGGTCGTCCTTACGGAAAGGTAGCTTCTCCAGGCTGTCCACTTCAAGGCTGGCGAAATCAAAATCCTCCGTGACCTTACCATAAAGCAGATAGAGGCCTTTGCCCTTCAGCGGAAAGCGCTCAAGCGACGGCGGAAAATGCGTCGTATCAAAATACTTCCCCTGCTCATCCAACCACGTACCAAAACACATGAGCTTGCCATTAGAAGTTGTCACGGGCTTGCGCGTGACGTAATAGCCCAACATGCACACCCGCTGATGGAGCATCGCATTAAGATCCTGCGTATGCACGATCTTTTTCTTCGGTCGCTCTGCCAACAAATCAAATGGGCTGCACAACGGAAAACCCAGAAGCTCAATCTCATCATACGCCTGATCATACGCACTCTCCTCCAATGTCGGCAATGCATAGTCCACGTGTGATCCTTCAGTAAACAAAACCGGTTGCCCCGCTACTTCCTTCGCCTGTGGATTGTGGACCGCATACTTCTGCCACATCAGTTCACACTTTGTCTGCCCTGTCCATCGAAACGCACCGATGCGAATCAAGAGATCCAATTGTTCGCGTCCCACCTCTACCCTGCCCACAAAATCTTCGAGGCTTTTATAAATACCATGGCGCATCCGTTCCTCTACTATGCGATGCGCGACCGTGCGCTCCAGCGACTGAATGTGAATAAACCCAAGGTAGATCGTCGTGCCATAGATATGCGTGAGGTTTAAACTATGATTGACACACGGCGCCTGAATATCCGCCCCACACATCCGCGCTTCATGGACATAATATTCGGTCGAATAAAAACCACCAAAATTATTAATCACCCCCACCATAAATTCCATCGGGTAGTAAGTCTTGAGATACAAACTCTGAAAACTTTCCACCGCAAAACTCGCCGAGTGTGCTTTACAAAAAGAATACCCCGAAAAACTTTCCACCTGTCGCCATACTTCAGCAATCAACTCTTCCGGATAGCTTCGTTCGCGGCAATTGTGCCAAAATTTTTCCATCAGCTTGCGGAACGTATCGGATGTTTTTTTCTTGCCCGTCATAATGCGTCGTAAGACATCCGATTCATCAAGATCCAGTCCTGCAAAATGATGCACGATCTTCATGACATCTTCCTGATAGACCATTACCCCAAAAGTCTCGCCGAGATGTTTTTCAAAAACAGGATGTAGGTATTCTACTTTTTCGGGTTCGTGATAGCGCTTGATATATTCCCGCATCATGCCACTCTTGGCAACACCCGGTCGAATGATCGAACTCGCCGCGACGAGATGAATATAATTATCACAATGCAACTTGGTAAGCAGACCACGCATCGCCGGTGATTCGATATAAAAACATCCGATGCAGTGGCCGGAATAGAGTTGCGCTTTGACTTGCTTGTCTTCTTTGATCATCGCGACATCGTGTATATCAATGGCCTTGCCTTGATTGCTGCGCACCAATCGAACAGCATCTTTGATATGACCGAGACCGCGTTGACTCAGCACATCATATTTATGAAAACTCATGTCTTCGGCATGATACATGTCAAAGTGTGTGATCGGAAAACCCTTGGGCATCATCTGCAAAGCCGTATGGTAGGTGATGGGTCGTTCGCTGACGAGCACACCACCGGCATGAATGGATAGGTAGTTTGGAAATCGCTCGATCATCGCACCATAGCGAAAGATGTGACGCGCATAGGGATGATGCTTGTCGTTGGCCATTGGGGCATGCACGATCGCATCGATATCTGCTTTGGGCAAACCAACGACCTTGCCAAGTTCGCGGATGATGGAACGGCCTTTAAACGTATTGTACGTTGCGAGTAATGCCGTGTGTCTGTGTCCGTATCGTTTGAAAATATAATCCGTCACATCATCGCGCTCATCCCAGGAGAAATCGATATCAAAATCCGGTGGCGATGATCGATGTGGATTGATAAATCGTTCGAAATAAAGATCCAGTTCGAGTGGATCCACATCGGTGATCCCGAGGCAATAAGCGACGAGTGAGTTGGCGCCACTTCCTCTGCCGACATGATGATATCCGGCGGTCTGTGCATAGCGGATGATATCCCATGTGATGAGAAAGTATGGCGGGAATCCAAGTTGTCGGATAACCTTCAATTCACTCTCCATGCGTGTATTCGCTTTGGTGTTTGTGAGACCATAGCGGCGGCGGCAACCTTCGCGTGCGAGTTTCATCAGTAGTTGGTGATCATCACGTTCGGTGCCTGTGAAAGTTTGTCGGTTGTTGATATTTCCGGTGGGTAATTCTGCGGTGCAGTGGTAGAGCAGTTCTTCGGTATTGCGAAGGATCTGTGGATAGGCGCGGAACGCATTGTCGATATAATCTCGGCTCACCCAGTGGTCATCCAGGCTGGCGCTATCGGTTTGTTCCAGTTGCCCGAGCATGATATTCAGATCTACGCAGCGCATCAGTTTGTGCACTTTGTATCCGGTCTCGTCTTCGAAGGTGATGGGTTGCCAAACGACCAGGCGGTGGAGGTGATCGCGCAACAGGGAGGAATACAGGCCATTGGCTTCGGCGGGTTTGACGCCGATGTACTCATAGGGGCGGAGATCTTCGGGAATGATTGCAGTGGGTCTGTATATAATATATACATGTGCCATTTCCGGGGGTCTTTGGGGTAGTGGCAGGTTGTCGAGGGAACATGTCGTAAGTAATTCGCAGAGTTCGCGCCACCCTTCGGCATTGCGGGCGAGTCCGGTGTAGAGGTATTGGCCATCGCGGCGGAACTCGATGCCGAGAACGGGTTTTATATCGCGTTTGCGGCATTCGTTGATCCAGGCTATGGCGCAGGATGTGTTGTTGATATCGGTCAGTGCCATCGCGGTGATTCCTCTGCGGGAGGCGCCTTCTGCGAGTTGCTCCGGCGACAGGGTACCGTATTTGAAGGAGTAATATGTATGGCCGTTTAGGAA
>JBBKXT010000052.1:0-4289 GCA_037969625.1 Saprospiraceae bacterium | reverse complement strand
CCTCCCATGACAGATCTGGAGCAGTTGATTGACGTCTATCGTCAGGATGCTATAGTAAAATCACTTCAAGAGGGACTGGTAGCAGAAAAGGCACATATAGAGGTGTCCGGATTGGCTGGCAGCGGGAAGTGCTTTGCCCTATCCGGACTGATGGCCAATAATTGTGGGCCTTGGTTGGTCATTGCCACAGACAAGGAAGAGGCCGCTTATTTACAAAACACGCTATCTTCTCTACTTCCAAACCATGATGTTTTATTTATCCCGGACAGTTTCAAACGACCAGGCTTAGTTGAAGAAATCATTCCCAGTCAGGTAATGGAGCGCACCGAAGCTGTCAATAAATTCTATCAAAACGGGCAGCTCGGTTATACTAAAGCGACCTTCATCGCCGTCACCTATCCCGAGGCTTTGGTTGAATCTGTCTTATCCCCTGCCTCCGTTGCCCAGCAACAAATACAAATTAAAAAAGGTGAAGATCTGGGGGTTGAAGGCTTGTTGACCTTACTGGTAGATATTGGCTTTGTTCGCATGGACTTTGTATATGAGCCCGGTCAGTTTTCAATTCGCGGAGGAATCATTGATATCTTCTCTTTTGGAAATGAATGGCCCTATCGAATTGAACTATTTGATGAGGAGGTAGAAAGTATCCGATTGTTTGATCCGCTCACTCAACTTTCTCAACGCAATCTATCTTTGGTCAATATAATTCCAAATGTGCAAACGCATTTTGAAAGTGAAGAATATATTCCACTCCTCCACGCGTTACCTGCCGATGTTTTCGTTTGGATGCATCATCCTGAAATCGTCGTTGATCGATATCAGGATGTTTTTGAAAAACTATCCTCCCTCAGACATGTGGATCTTGATCCGGAGTTGATCGCTGTTCAGCGTTTTATAAAAGAAAAACTCTTCACGCCCACGCACTCCTTTCTTGACAGCATTCAATCTATGAGACTAGTCATCGAGGGAGATTCAGGGGAATTGATCAAAGCTAACGCAACCGTGCGGTTTAAAATGAAATCGCAACCCAGTTTTAATAAAAACTTTCCACTTTTAATAGATGACTTAAGAGCGCAGACGAAGGCAGGGCATACGATTTACATTTTCACTGCGAATGCAAGACAAGTCGAACGTTTCTATTCCATCTTTGAAGATCTGGCGGCCAATGTTCAGTTTATTCCTATCGCAAAATCTATTCATGAAGGTTTTCTCGACACTTCTGCTAAAGTTACTTGCTATACAGATCATCAGATATTTGAGCGCTTCCATCAGTATCATCTGAGAAGAGGATTTACCAAGGATCAGGCGATCAGTGTGCGTATGCTACGGGAACTTCAACCAGGCGATTTCGTCACGCATATTGACCATGGTATTGGAAAATATTCCGGGCTTGAAAAGATAAATATAGGTGGACATTTACAGGAATCTGTTCGGCTAATTTATAAGAATAATGATATGCTTTATGTCAGCATACATTCCCTGCACAAGATTTCTAAATTCGTTGGAAAAGATGGTACACAACCCGTCCTTAGCAAACTTGGTTCTGACGCGTGGGAAAATCTCAAGCGAAAGACAAAAGGCAAGGTAAAAGATATCGCACGTGAGCTGATCAAGTTGTATGCCCTACGCAAAAGCGCTGAAGGGTATGCTTTCGATCCGGATGGTTATTTACAAGCCGAATTAGAAGCGTCCTTTATCTACGAGGATACACCTGATCAGTTTACCGCTACACAGGATGTCAAGGAAGACATGGAGCGTCCTCATCCAATGGATCGTCTCATCTGCGGAGATGTAGGCTTTGGTAAAACGGAAGTAGCCATTCGAGCAGCATTTAAAGCCATTGTCAATGGAAAACAAGTAGCGGTTTTAGTCCCTACCACGATCCTTGCCTTGCAACATAACCAGAGCTTCAGAGAACGTTTGGGACCGATGGGCGTTTCAGTAGATTATATAAATCGCTTTCGCACTGCAAAAGAGAAAAAAGAGATCATGGAGCGCCTCAAAGAAGGCAAATTAGATCTCGTCATCGGAACGCATGCCATTCTCAATAAAAATATTGGTTTCAAAGACCTTGGGCTTTTGGTAGTAGATGAAGAGCAAAAATTTGGTGTCAGTGCAAAAGAAAGATTGCGAAAGATCAAAATCAATGTCGACACATTGACACTGACCGCCACACCAATTCCGCGGACATTACAATTTTCGCTGATGGCTGCTCGTGACCTGTCCATCATACGCACGCCTCCACCGAATCGACAACCCATTCACACAGAGCGCAGGGTGTTTAATGAAGAAGTGGTCAGGGACGCTATCTATTATGAAGTAAACCGAGGGGGCCAAGTGTTCTTTGTTCATAACAGAGTAAAAACACTTCCGGATATCACGGCTTTAATTAAAAGAGTTTGCCCTGATGTAGACATTGCGATGGCCCATGGTCAGATGGAGTCTGATCATTTGGAAAAAACATTGCTCGGCTTCATCAATAAAAAATTTGATGTACTCGTCAGTACAAACATCATTGAAACAGGATTGGATATTCCGAATGCAAATACCATCATTATCAATTATGCTAATCAGTTTGGACTGAGTGATCTTCATCAACTACGCGGGCGAGTAGGTCGTTCTAATAAAAAAGCGTTTTGCTATTTGTTCACTCCCCCACTCAGCTCTTTGACGCATGAAGCGCGAAAAAGGATTCAGACGATTGAGGAGTACAATGATTTGGGTAGTGGATTTGACATCGCCATGCGCGATCTCGATATCAGAGGAGCCGGAAATCTTCTGGGTGGCGAACAAAGTGGATTCATTTCTGACATCGGCTATGAAACCTATCAGAAGATATTGGAAGAAGCCATTCAGGAATTAAAAGAAAGTGATTTCAAAGATCTCTTTAAAGAACAGATGGAGCGAGATCGCAAATATGTACAAGATGTTCAAATCGACAGTGATGTGGAGATGTTGATTCCTGATGAGTATGTTTCGAATATTGATGAGCGACTTCGTTTATATACCGAACTGGATAATATTGATGCTGAAGAGGGGATAGAAAAATTCGCGCAGGCATTGGAAGATCGTTTTGGCCCTCGACCAGCAGTTGTCGAAGAGTTGTTTGAGGGCTTGCGATTAAGATGGCTCGCCCGATCCCTTGGTTTTGACACCGTCACGCTAAAGAACAGCACCCTACGCTGCTACTTTCACAAAAATGCACAATCCGCATTCTATGAAAGTGCTGTTTTTGATAAATTGATTAAATTACTTGGAGCAAATGGAAGAGCCCTAGGTATCCAGCTAAAACAATCCGTCAAAAGATTGTTTTTAATCAAAGAGAAAATTAGTTCAATGAAATCGGCCAGAACGTTTATGGAATCGCTCCAAACGATGACCGAGGAAGAAATCGCAAAAGAAAAATGAACTTATCCAAAGAATTATTTAACAATAACCAAATTGATTTAAGCACCCTTCCGGATACTGATCAGATGGAAATGATTTCACTTGAACCGGCCTACAAAAAAGTCCGACTTGTCACTTCCACCATCATTGCTTTTATCATGATCTCAGTTAGTTGGATCGTTGTTTGGTTTCAGGCACCGTATATCGGTTTTATCGAGATTCCGGCTGCAGTCTTAACGTTTTTAGCTATATGGATTGTAGTCTACAATGCCATTTCGTTTCATTGCATGAGTTATGCGATGCGTGAAAAAGACATTTCATATAAATCCGGCTGGCTATGGAAGAGCATGACAACAGTGCCCTTCAATCGTGTACAACATTGTGATATTCGTCAAGGGCTGATCGATCGTCAATTTGGTCTTTCAAAACTTACCATATACACAGCTGGTGGGAATAGCGCTGATGTGATGATTCCCGGATTACTTCCTGATACCGCCGAAAAGATTAAAGCCTACATACTGAATTCTACGGAACAATCAATAGAGACTGAATAATATGGACGAACCATCATCCACATTATATCAACCGCAACGACAGTCTGTCTGGGCCGTTGTACTCATCTTGATGAAATATTTACGGGTCATCGCTCGGCAGATGTGGCCTATTCTGCTGATCATATTAATCAAACCAACAGAAGGCAGAGGGCTCATCGTCACCTTGATTGCTTTAGGCATTGCGATTTTGTCTTTCATTTATGCGATTGTGGCCTTCACGCGATATTCCTATTTTGTCCAAAACAATGAACTCTGTGTGCGGTCCGGTGTCTTTCGAAAAGTTGTTTTGAATGTTCCATTTGATCGAATCCAATCCGTAGATTTCAAACAGAATATAATCCATCAGTT
>JBBKXT010000051.1:0-58443 GCA_037969625.1 Saprospiraceae bacterium | reverse complement strand
AGAAAGTTTAGTTCATTATGCTTCTTGAGACAGTTAGATACGGTACTGATTGAGATGAGCACGCAACGCCTTTTTGGTGTTAGTGGTTGAGAAAGTTTAGTTCATTATGCTTCTTGAGACAGTTAGATACGGTACTGATTGAGATGAGCACGCAACGCCTTTTTGGTGCTAGTGGTAGAGAGAATTTAGTGGTTATGTTCATGCAAAAAAGTAAATCTCGATTGAATTCGGAAATAAAGTTGAATTTCAGCTACATAAATGAACGTAGTATAGGGCTGAGAATTAAATTGCACGCAAAGGCAGTGTTTAAAAAAAATAAATAGCGCAGAGGCAGAGGCGCAGTTTAGATTCTCTTTATCTGCGAAAATCTGCTTTTTATTTCTGCTGTTCCGATCGATCGGAAGCGGGAAACTTTTTTTTCTCGCAAATCCCGCTGAGCGGGAGCGAAGACCCAAAGGAAAAAAGCACTCAAAGCAGTTTATTTATTTCTCCTTCTTTGTTCGCCAGAGCCTTTTGCGAAGGCGAATCACCGCTCACCCTATTCCGACATTTCGTATTTGAGAAGCTTCTCCTATATCCTTGGTGCACTAAAATGCAAGGTCAAAAATATCATCGCCACCTTCATGGCATCACTGATATCTTCCGGCAATTCATCAACTACGACCCACTCTCTCGGATCCTCTCGCCATTGCATAAACATCAAAAACTGAAGATCTTTTTCATCGAGTTCCCATTCATCTCTTTGGTTGGCATATTTAGCGCGCCAGTTTAACTGATGATCCCCATCATTTAATTTCCATCGGGTAAAATCTCCGCGCCAGATGGTTTTGGCATTGACGATTTTTCCGTTGCAACGAATCACCCAAAAACCGGGATCCTCATCACTTCTTTGTTCGATGGTGGCATTGACATCACCATAGGACATATCCCAAACAGTCCAATCGTTTTGCATGATCCACCGCATTCTCAATTCGCCGCGTATGTCATCATCTGAAGTAAAGACCGTCCACTCGCGAAACGAATTGCTAAACTGCGTCACCAGACCGGTCACCTGTTGTGCCGTGGCCATTTCAAAAAATGACAGCAGTAGCAAAGCACTGATGATGCTTTTACGACTAACGATCATATGCAAGTGACGGAGGATGATCAGACTTTTATTTTTATTTCAGAAATCACACTGCGCAATTCTTTTTCAGAAAGATTGTTTGAATTGATGGAAATAATAAATCGATCAGCAGAGATTACGGAGATCTCTCCTTGTTTGGTGTTATGATTAAACTTCTCGATTGCTTTTTTACCATCAATCATTGTGGTTCGTTCATATCCCTCATCGGATGAATTATCAATTTCGATTTCAGACCATGCCGCCAGCATTGAAAATGCAGCGCCCAGACCACCTGAATCTGTAATGGAAATAGACAATCTCTTATCTCCATCCTCATAACGAGCTTCTGCATTGGCGATTTTTATACCTGCCATTCCAGTGCGCTGACCATTGTGACTGGTTCGTTTCATTCCAAGTATTTTCTCCGGCAATGCATCTTTGAGGACACTTATTTCAACCACTTCACCATTACCTTCCTTTAAGGACTCTAATGATTTTTCTAGTTTCTTAAGTTCCTCATTGGTTTTTTCAGCAGCTGTATCGGCGGATGAGTCACTTTTACAAGAAACAAATACAGTCAACACCAGCAACAGGCTGAGGGCAAAATGATAGGATCTAACAACTTTATACATAGCAATGGATTTTAGACATTCACAGATTAGAACGGCAGATCATCAAAAGAGGTTCCATCGTCCCCACTGGAAGGAGGTGCAGAAGGAAAGTCAGCGGATGCAGGACTTGATGGCTTTGCGCCTTGTCCAACTGCTTCCACACGCCAGGCTTGTAAGTTTGTAAAATATTTTTCCTGCCACTCTCTTCCACGGAGATCAAAATATACTTTCAAATCAGCTCCTTCAGCAAAGGTATCGATCACATCACAGCGATCTTGTACCAGTTGGAATTTTATATGCTGTGGGTATTGCCCATCTTCTACCAGCAGTACAAATTCTCTGGCCTGGAATTTATCAGATTTCTTTTCTGTTTCAAATTTCTTGTGAAGTTTTCCTTCTACTTCAAATGACATAGTTTATAATTTATAAGGTTAATTATTAATGGCTAATATTTTATGAGTAATGTTTTAGTGTGTAATCTTTCCCGCCCTTTGCTCTTCCGCTTTTAACCGCCGTATCCGCCTCAGGCGGAGAAGGAGGTCTTTTCCGCTTCCTCTGCCTAAAAAAATATTGCACGCAGAGACGCAGAGACGCAGTTTAGTTTTTACTATTCACGATTTATCTTTCTCCTTTCTGCCTCTTCCGCTTTTAACCGCCGTAGCTTTAGTCTCTTGCGCCATTTCCGATCGATCGGAATCAGCGACGGAGCACGAAGGAGGTCTTTTCTACCCTTTTTAATATGCCTTCGCAAAAACAACCCGCCCTTTGGATGGCTTTCCTGTTAAAACACATTTTCCTTCCTCTTGTTTCTGATCTAAAGGAATACATCGAATCGTCGCTTTCGTCAATTCTTTTATTCTGAGTTCTGTTTCAACGGTGCCATCCCAATGGGCGGAAACGAATCCACTTTTTTCTTCAATAATACTCTTCAATGTTTCAATATCATCTGCCTGATGCGTATTCTCTTGTCGGAAGCGCAATGCTTTTAACAACAAGTTTTGTTGGATATCATCCAGCAGTTGTTCAATACTATTCCCTAGTCCTTCGAGGGCAATAAAATTCTTCTCGCGTGTATCTCTTCGGGCTACTTCTGCATGTCCTTTCTCAAGATCACGCTTTCCAATCGCTACACGTACAGGCACCCCTTTCATTTCATACTCGGCGTATTTAAAACCAGGTCGTGACTTTTCATCCGTATCGTATTTTACTGAAATGCCTTTTGCTTCCAGTTCTTTTTTCAACTTCTCTGCCACTTCATTGATCTCTGCCTCCGGCTTCGGCACCGGAATAATCACTACTTGCAACGGTGCCAACTTTGGAGGCAGCACTAGGCCTTCATCATCACTGTGCGTCATAATCAATGCACCGACCAGACGTGTAGACACGCCCCAGGAGGTTGCCCACACGTATTCCTGTGTATTCGAATCATTCAAAAAGGTGACATCAAATGCCTTGGCGAAGTTCTGTCCAAGGAAATGAGAGGTACCCGCTTGCAGACTTTTTCCATCCTGCATCATGGCTTCTATAGTGTAAGTGTCTTCAGCCCCTGCAAAACGTTCATTTTCGGTCTTAATTCCTTTAATCACCGGCATTCCCATCCAATTTTCGGCAAAATCAGCATAGATGTCATGCATCTGTCGAGCTTCAGCCACCGCTTCCTCACGCGTCGTATGCGCTGTATGCCCTTCTTGCCAAAGAAACTCTGTCGTACGCAGGAAAGGCCTTGTCCGCATCTCCCAACGCACCACATTCGCCCACTGATTGATCAGTAGCGGAAGATCTCTATAGGATTGAATCCAATCTCTATACGTATTCCAAATGATTGTTTCGGACGTTGGCCGAACGATGAGTTCTTCTTCAAGCTTTGCCGTAGGGTCGACGATCAGCCCATTGCCATTGGGATCTGCCATGAGTCGATGATGTGTCACCACCGCGCATTCTTTTGCAAAACCTTCCACATGTTGCGCTTCCCTACTCAGAAAACTCTTTGGAATAAACAAGGGGAAATAAGCATTGACGTGATTTGTTCGCTTGAACTCACTATCGAGGACTTGTTGCATTTTTTCCCAAATCGCAAATCCATAAGGCTTGATGACCATGCAGCCACGAACGGCTGAATTGTCTGCCAGTCCTGCTTTTCGAACGATATCAAGGTACCACTGGGAATAATCCTGTGCTCTTGGTGTTATCTCTTTTGCCATACAATCTATTGTCTTTGAGGCTATTCTATCAAATTGTTAAATTCCTATTAAGGTTACGCAGAAATGAAACTAATCAGCTAAAAATGCCGTCTTTACTATTAAATGAACCGATATAGTTGCGGTGAATTGATTAAAACTTAAATTAACAACGTGGTGACAGATATTTAAGCTCTCCTTAACTACATATAAGCGGCAAAAGTAATACTTTTACCATTGGATGTTGAGAGTTTCTGCCACTTCGGCCTTAAACTACACAAGCAATGAAAATTGACACGCTGAAAATCTTACTGGCATCGCTGGTCTTTATGATCGCTCTACCAACCGTCAATGCACAATTTGATGACGTTTATTACGACCCCGATCAAAATGATTACGGGTCATTCTATAATGACCAAAATAGTTCGTCCTACGACAATAATGGTGAGGTCACTTATTATGACAATGATGAGTATGCCTATTTCGATGATTACGATTATTACTATACTTCACGGATAAGAAGATTCTATCGACCAGCCATAGGCTTTGGTTTTTATGATCCTTGGTATGTCAGCTATAATTACTACGATCCTTATGCGTATAACTATTATAGTTATCCGAGTGCCAGTATTTATCTGGGATTTGGATTTGGCTTCGGAGTAGCTTATTCCTATAATCCATGGTATTCATGGAACAACTGGAACAATTGGAATAACTGTGGATATTATGGTGGTGGTGGATATTATGGTGGTGGTGGATACTATGGTGGTGGTGGATACTATGGCGGTTATGGAAACTGCTACAACAACTATTACAACTGCACACCTATCGCATGTTATAATCCTCCGGGATATAATGATGGTTATCCAGGTGGATCAAATGGCGGACATTATGGGCCGCGCGTAACTGGAAATACAGGTGTTTCTCCAAGAGTTCCTGTCAGAGGAGGCATCATTGAACAACCCGGTTATAAAACATCTCCAAGTGGAATCGCTCAAACCAATGATCAGCCTGTCGGTAAAACAGAAGGTGGTCTACCGGCACAAGTAAGCAACAAACCAGGTACCACTAAGCCTTCAACACCTGGTCAGACATCTGGTGGTCCTACTAGTCCTCAGGATGATGCAGTAGCTGCCGTCGGTGGTCAAACCGCAATCGATAAAGATCTGGTTAGTGAAAAGCCCGGCAATACTAAGCGACCGATTTTTAAACCTGATACAAAATATCAACCCTATCCGGTGCCGGATCGCACTAGTCCAGGTGCAGATATCAAGCCAACTACTGACAGCAGACCTACTACTGATAGTAGACCAACTACTGACAGCAGGCCCACCTATAAGCCTTATACACCAAGCACCAGGTCTTATACGCCACCTGCAAGGGATGAAAACAAACCTTCTCCTCAGGCGGACAGACCTGCCGGCAATGCTGCACCGAATACTCCTATTCAAACCTCGCCGAATACACGGAGCACGAATGATCGACCAAGTTATACACCTCCTCCGAGGTCCAGCCGAAATGATGGAAGCACGAGGTCTTCTGATCAGAATACCCGATCCAACTATTCGGCTCCACAGCAAAGCAATAACCGTCCGAGTTACTCACCTCCGTCAAATTCAAGTCGACAAGGAAATAGTAGTCCGAGCCGTTCTTCCGCTTCACCAAGCCGATCTTCTTCCCCCGCAAGTTCAGGAAGCAGATCATCTTCCGGAAGTTCTAAATCACCTACTTCCCCTCGAGGCAAAGGGTAAGCAAAACTTTCAGTTCTTTTAAAAATTCATCATAGATCGCAGATCAGCCACCGTGCTGATCTGCGACCTATCAACCTATAAAACTATGAACCGATTATATATACTTATTGGCTTGTGTCTGGTGCTCCAAAGCACCTATCTACATAGTCAGACCGCTACGGAAGCTTACCGCTATTCAATTTCCGATCCTTTGGGCACGGGCAGAAACATGGGTGCCGGAAATAGCATGTTTGCTATAGGCGCAGACTTCTCAGCGATCGGATCAAATCCGGCAGGCATTGCTGCTTTTTGGAAAAGCGAATTCATCCTCACTTCCGGAATGCAGTTTAACTCCTACAATTCTATCATGGCAAATGATCGAGCTGAAGCTACCAATGGCAACTACAGCCGATTTGTTCTTCCAAATATTGGCTTTATCCTCGCTAGTACGCCTAACCAAAGTCTCGTGACCTCCAATCTGGCCATCGGTTATAATCGCATGGCTGAATATCGAACCGACATAAATTATTCCGGCAGCACACTCGGATCCATCACTGATTCCTGGCGTGAAAATGCGCTCGGTGTCCTCCCTGACGATCTCAATGGATTTGAAGAAGGTCTTGCCTACAACACTGGCGCCATCTATGATTTTGAAGAGGATAGAGTCTATGAAACAGATTACCAATTCAATCCGGACTATCGTTTACGAAAAACTGAAAACTCAACGATTGAAGGAGGAAAATCTGAATTGTTCATAGGGTATGGGGCAAATATTAACAACAAAATCCTTATCGGCGCTTCTTTCAATATTCCTTTGATTTATTCAACGGAATATAGGAACTATACAGAAATTGATGGCGCGCAAGATGAAGTACCCTTTTTTAATAATCTCAATTTCACTCGATTTGTCAATTCAAGTGGCTCGGGTATAAATGGAAAATTTGGCATCACAGTCAAACCAACCAATAACCTTAACATTGCTTTTGCTGCCCATACACCCACCAAACTTTTTATCGTAGATAATTATTCAACCACGATGACTTACGACTATACAGATGGACAACACGATGGACCGATATATGATGCTTCCCCTTACGGTACATTCCAATATGCCTTGGTGACTCCATGGTCATTGATGGGCGGCATAGGCATCATCGCCGGAAACAAGGGTTTTGTCGGTGCTAATTTTAAGTGGAGTGATTACGGTGCCATGCGCTATGATTACAGCGTGCGCGGCAATTACAATTATTATGTCAATGAAGAACAAAAAGTCAATCATACCATCAACGAAACTTATGGTTCTTCGTTTGATATCAACATGGGAGGAGAGATTGTACTTCAAGCCTGGCGGGTGCGAGGAGGTGTTTCTTTAACCCAATCTGTTTATCTCAATGACAACCATTTTGATCCATCGTACCATGCAGGTTTTGGTTACAGGGCGGATGCGTATTATATTGACTTTGGGTATAAATGGTCAAAGCGTGATGATGGGTATTTGCCTTATGAAACTACTGATGCACCTCAACCCCTTGTGGTATCCGAGTATATCCAAAATGCTATATCGATGACTGCAGGGTTTAAGTTTTAGGTTCTTTACGGATCGGCATCAATTTTCACTTGACTGCGTAGTTTTTGGATCAAAGTGTCTACTTCATGGCGTACATCTATGGCGATAGAATTTGTGGTTGAATTTAATAATTCATCCCCGACACGACCCCATACTTTATGTTTACCGCGTTGAGAAAACTTACCAAAAAAGTATTCCATAAATGATCCGTGCACCCAATAATAATCTGGATTGGGATACTCGATCATCACGGGCACGATTGGAATGCCGCGTTGGAAAGCCAGTTCGATGGCACCGCGTCTGAATTCTTTGGTCAGGTCATCATCATTGGTGGTTCCTTCCGGGTAAATCAGGACAGGATAACCTGCCAGCAGTTTTGCTTCGATTGCACTGAGGGCTGCTTTGCGACTACTTTGGCTATCACGATGTACGAGTATGATGCCCGTTTCTTTAGCGCCTTTACCCAATAATGGATAATCGCCCACCTCTGCTTTGGAAACGATGAAGGCATTGATATACCCTAGCTGGATCAATGGATCAAGCAGTGATCTGTGATTGGAAACATATAAGCAAGCCCCTTTCGAATAGGACGCTCCTTCATGTGTATAATCAATTCCTAAAACACGCATGGCGGTGCGACAAAATTTGCTTCGAAATCGAAACCCACGTGCGACGGTTTTGCCATTGAAAAATGTCGCGAGATAAAACGCAAGGATATAACCTATCAAAACGAGGACAACTAAAATGAGCTTAAACCAAACGCGGACATTCTTCATAAGAGGGCAAAGATAAAAATCTCCGGTAGGCGGAGACCCTAGTAAAACTCGTCTCAAGAATAAATTCAGGCAAACTTACTTGTCTGTAGCAAACAAGCTAAAGTCATTACATTTAAGATTCCTTTTATATAGAAAAGTCAGCAATCCATGGAGTACGATCTTATGAAATCTATTAAACGAACGATCAACCTTCAAATAGGATTACTTCTTTTGGTGATCGGCATGATCGCAATGGCCTGCCAGAACAAAACATTCGATCCTAAATGGTTGGAGGAAAAAGCCCCTGAGACTTATACTATCCGATTTGAAACTACGAAGGGAAAATTTGAGGTGCGGGTGCACAAAGCCTGGTCACCTCTTGCTGCCGACCGACTTTACCAATTGGTCAAGCATAAATACTTTGATTATGCCATATTCTACAGGGTGACGGAGGATTTTGTCGCGCAGTTTGGTAGTTCCAATCGATTGCTCAAAGAACAATGGATGGCGGATCCGATACCGGATGAGCCTGTGATCCAAGCCAACAAACGCGGCATGATGAGTTTTGGCAGGGCAGGAAAAGACAATCGCGGCAGTGATCTTTTTATTAACCTCGCAGACAATCCTAAACTGGACACCATCGAATACCTGGGCGTCCGTGGATATCCGCCATTGGGAGAAGTGATCAGTGGCATGGACATAGTGGATAAACTTTATGACATCTACGGGGAAGATCTTATGCAAGAGATGGACAAGATGTACACGAATCGAAATGGGTTTATGCATACCTATCCAGGGTTGGATTATGTAAAGAGGGCTGTATTGGTGAAATAGGAGTATCATTACAACAATAAAAGTTGAAATCCGTTGAAGAACTTGCTATTAATAGTAAACCATCAAGTAAATTCATTTAATACCTTATAAAATGGCTAGATATATATTTGCCCTCCTCCTTTGCTGTTGTATGACGCAACTATTTTCACAGAGCAAAGAAGCAAGCATGACGACAGTTGCACCAGATGCAGTTTTAAAAGGCTACATCAAACTGTATAGCGATTCTAAAGCCACGTGGAAAGAAACGGATGGAACTTATGAAGCAACCTTCAAATTAATCAACATGCCAGCCACTGCCTGGTTTGATTCCACCGGTCAGCGTGTGAATCTTGTGGTTGAAATCGAAACCAAACAATTGCCTTCTATCGCGCTCTCCTATATTGACAGGAATTATCCTAAATCCAAAATCATCAAAGCCCTCAAGTGGACGGATGATAAAAAAGTCAATACATTTCAGGGAGAAATAAAAATAGGGACAGAAACAAAAAAGCTGTTGTTTAACTCTCGCGGAGATCTAATCAAAGAGCTTGAATAGCTATATTCTCTTACATGATTCTTTGACTGAATTCATCTTCATCTTAAAGCTAAAAGTCCAATAAAAAGGGCGATAGTAAAACTCAGCAAAGTTCCGATCAAAACATACTCTGTTTGTTTCCGTGGGTTGTGGTCGTCTTTATCACTGAATCTTAAAATAGATTTGGCGGCAATCAGAAAGCCGATAGCACCAAATTGTTGTAAGAGTACAAACGTCAATACAAGGACGCGTTCCATGATGCCAATCCACTTACCGGCTTTTGCCAGACTATCTTCGTCACCACCATTTTGGGTCACCTCCTCCCGCCACTTTTGTGTGGCAATACCCACAAAATAGCCAACCGGAATGGTCACTAGCAAATACGCAAGCAGAACGCTAAGATGATCTATTGTCCAGTATTGACTGATGAGATCGGCTACCGAAATGGTGTCTTGATATATCAGGCTCGCACAAGCTATGATGACAGCAAAATGTGCCAATTGATCCAGCATAAAAGACAGCACATCATTTTTGACCCCAATTCCAAGAAATTTGATTTTGCCAACTCACCCACGCCAATCTTTTGAGTGAACTATTTTTACTTAATCCCTTTTGTTTTGATATTTCCTTTAGCACCACATCAATTTCCTGCAAAAGACATTCTGAAAAATACGGGAATCAAACCTTAGAATCAAGGAGTGTGTCAAGAAAATTAAGAAGTCAGGATAGAAATACACCCGAAACGATGAGCAGCAGCTATGAAATTAGGCAAGTGGAGAATGGCCCGGATGATACTAACCCTCAATCTGGAACGTATTCTATTCCTCAGCAGCATCTTCATCCGCCTCGAAATCAAGCGACACTGAGTTCATGCAGTAGCGAAGGCGTGTGGGAGGCGGACCATCTTCGAAGACATGCCCTAAATGCCCACCACATCGACGGCATACGACTTCAACACGTTTCATACCATGAGAGGCATCCGTTATTTCCAGAATATGCGTTGAATCTATAGGCTGGAAAAAACTCGGCCATCCGGTACCTGAATTAAATTTAGCATCCGATGAAAATAGTGTCAAGTCACAGGCATTGCAAGTGTAGACACCGGCTTGTTTAAACTTATTGTATTTCCCTGTAAACGCTCGTTCGGTTCCTTTTTCACGAAGCACATTATACTCCGTAGGATTCAATTCTTTCTTCCATTCTTCATCAGATTTTTGAATGGGAAGAATCGTATCGCCCAATGCATCCACAATCATAGATGGCGCTGCTGCAGAAGGATGATCGGCATTGGATTGCAAACAAGCTTCAAAAGACAAAACAGAAAGTAAAAGACTTGCTAATATCAGACGAAACATAAATGGAAGGTTTTACTTTTTCAATTTATCGGAATACATAGATCGAACTTTCTCAACTTTGGGAGAGATCACAATTCTGCAATACCCTGCATTTGGATTGTTGGCATAATAATTTTGATGATAATCTTCAGCTACGTAAAATGTCTCCGCAGGACTTATTTCTGTGACGATGGGATTATCCCAAATGGTGGTGGCCACTTCCTTTTTAGATTTCTCTGCAATATTCTTTTGCTCATCAGAAACATAAAAGATAGCAGAGCGATATTGTGTACCTGCATCCGCCCCTTGTCGATTGAGCGTCGTTGGATCATGCGAAGTCCACAAAACCTCAAGTAATTCTTCGAAAGAAATAACAGCAGGATCAAAAGTGATCCGCGTGATTTCAGCATGACCGGTGGTACCGGTACACACTTCCTTATAGGTTGGATCGACCACCTGCCCGCCCATATAGCCGGATTCCACCTTGATCACCCCGTTCAATTCCTGAAAAACGGCTTCTACACACCAGAAGCATCCTGCCCCAAAATTAGCTATTTCTGTTTTCATCTGCTCATTTAAAGTTATATCTGTTGCCGGTGATTTCGAGTCCCCCGAAGCCTTTTGTGAGTTACACGCAGTGCTCATCGTAAAGAGAACAACAACAAAAAGTAGTGATTTAATAGATTTCATATAGTCTGAAACATAACAAATAGCGAAAAGTTAAGCGTCTACGTCCAAAAAATGGATAGAAATGGCTTTAAAACCCTGTTCATTGTACAAAATTCATAATTTTGCAGCGCTTTATGGCGATTTCAGATGATTTCCAACTGAAATATTAATAACATTTCAACCTTTACTATGAATAACAATAAAAAACATTGGCTATCAGGCCTGCTGGGATTATTTATCCTGACTTCTGCTTTTGCGCAGAACGAACCAAATCCACATGATTTTGGTAAGATGTGGACATTTGAGAATCCACCAAAGGATTGGTTTATGAAAGCTTACAACTATGACCTGGATCAGGAATGGTTTGACGAAGCACGATCCTCAGCCCTTCGATTTGCGAGCTGGTGTTCAGCTTCCTTTGTATCTCCAAATGGATTGGTGATGACAAACCACCATTGTTCGCAGCCGGTCGTTGGCGATCTGCAAGTGGATGGTGAGAATTTTGATGAAAATGGTTTTTTTGCCGCGACTTTGGCTGATGAAAGACGCAATCATGAATTATTTGTCGAGCAATTGATCCAAGTAGCGGATGTCACTGATCGAATAAAAGAACTCATCGGAAAGGATGTACCCGAAGAAGAAATCGGCAATCAAACACGTCAAGCCATTCAAACGGTCATCGGTGAATACGTTGCTAAGCCGGGTTGGGAGAACCTAAGAATTCAACCTGTACCTTATTATAGTGGTGCAAAATATTCCTTATATGGCTATAAGCGTTTTGATGATGTAAGACTTGTCTTCATTCCTGAATTGCAAATGGGATTCTTCGGTGGTGATCCGGACAACTTCACTTATCCACGCTACAATTTGGATTGTACTTTCTGGAGGGTGTATGATGAAAATGGTCAACCTCTCAACACGTCTAACAACTACTTCAAGTTTAATATGGACGGCGTAAAGGACAACACACCTGTTTTTGTCATTGGCAATCCCGGTTCTACTGAGCGTTACAGAACGGTTGCGCAACTCGAGTACGACAGAGATTACAGATATCCAAGTGATATTGAATTCTACAAAAACCGAATGAAAGTATTGGAGGAAGATTACAAGCTCAATCCAAGTGATGATTTAAAAAACACCATATTCAGCTTGTCAAATTCATTGAAAGCAATCACCGGAACCGTGGATGGATTGAATAACCCCGAGTTGTTCAACCGGAAAGTAGAAATGGAAAAGAAAATCAGAGCCAGTGCTGTTGGAAAAACCTATTGGGATGAACTAGCTACACAGTATGCGGCCTTATCCCAATACACTTCTGAGTTGAAATTTATTGCTCCTTCTGAAATGTCCGGTAAAGTTCAGGCTTTACTTTTTGAAATTGAAGATTACGGAAATACATTAGAAGCAAATCCTGAGGATCCGGAATTAGAAGGCATGAAGAAAACACTTCTTGAAGGCGTTTCTACCGTCAACGATCCAAAACAAATCGCTGCTTTTGCCATGGTATTGGGTGAGCTAAAGAAATTTGCACAAGCAGATGATACTTATATCACAGAGATATTGGATGGAAGAACGCCTGAGGTTGCGGCTAAAGAAATTTTGACAAAATCAGTATTCGCAAATGAAAAGGACCTAGAAAAAATATTAGATAAGAATCCTAAGAAATTCCTTAACTCAAAAGACGAATTGATCGGAGCCGCTAATTTGCTGGTCGCTGAGTTTGGAGAAGCACGTGATATCTTTGTGAGTACCGGTGCAGAAAGAAGAGACCTGGGTGCAAAAGTAGCCGGAGAAGCTTTTAAAGTATTCGGTGACAATCTTCCTCCGGATGCCACTTTTACGCTTAGAATATCTGACGGTGTTGTGAGAGGTTATGATTACAATGGAACCGTTGCTCCGATCAAAACCACATACTATGGTCTGTATGATCGATATGCATCTAATGATGGCGTTTGGCCATGGTCATTGCCAGAAAAATGGCTCAACCCACCGATGGATCTTCTAAAAGCACCGATGAACTTTATATCCACAGCGGATATCATTGGCGGTAATTCAGGAAGTCCGATCATCAATGTAAAGCAGGAGGTTGTAGGTCTTGTCTTTGATGGAAATATCGAATCACTTCCCGGCAAATTTATCTATGACGAGAAGAATAACAGAACTGTAGCGGTGCATGCAGGCGGTATTGTCGCAGCACTTCGTTATATTTACAAAGCGGACCGACTAGTAGCAGAATTGAGCGGTCAATAAAATCGGATTTACCCAAATCAATTGAATACATAGAGCCTGGATTTATCCGGGCTCTTTTTTTTCATACCTTGTCGTGAAACCAGTAAAACAAATGAAAACTAAGATTCTCATTCTTCTTTGTTTATCCTCCCTGTTCTCCACAATGCTCTTCGCTCAGGTGCAACATGCGCCGGAACGAAATCAAGGCGAAGGTCCTTTTCCACAGATGATCATCAGAGGCATTACCCTCATCGATGGGACTGGTTCGCCACCCATCGGGCCGATCGATATTGTCATTGAAGGAAATCGAATTGTATCGATAGAGACGATTGGCTATCCCGGTGTCACGCCGGACCCTGACCACCGCCCTAAGCTTAAAGAAAATGGCTACGAACTGGATGCCACAGGGATGTATGTACTACCTGGTTTTGTGGATATGCATGGTCACATTGGTGGCAGTTCTCAAGGCGCTGATGCGGAATATGTGTACAAACTTTGGATGGCACATGGCATCACCACCATTCGCGAACCCGGTTCGTTTAATGGTCTGGATTGGGTCTTGGAAGAAAAAGAAAAAAGTGCGCTTAATAAAATTACTGCACCGCGAATCATTGCCTACACCGGTTTTGGTATGGGATCTAAAGAGCCTATCAAAGACGATGTCGGCGCACGGGCATGGGTTCAAAAAAATGCGAAGGAAGGGGCTGATGGCATCAAATTTTTTGGTGCTTCTCCAGAAGTGATGTCGGCGGCTTTGGATGAAAACAAAAAACTTGGTTTGCGCTCCACCTGCCATCATGCACAACTGGATGTTGCGCGATGGAATGTGCTCAACAGTGCTCGCAGTGGATTGACTTCTATGGAACATTGGTATGGACTTCCGGAAGCACTGTTTGAAAATCGAACAATTCAAAATTATCCGTCGGACTATAACTATCAGGATGAGCAGGATCGCTTTTCCGAAGCCGGCAGATTATGGCAACAGGCAGCACCACCCCACTCACCTCACTGGAACAAAGTGATGGATGACCTATTGGCGCTTGACTTCACCCTTGACCCAACATTTAATATCTATGAAGCCAGTAGGGATTTGCATCGTGCCCGAAGAGCTGAGTGGCATGAGGACTACACCATGCCGAAGTTGTGGATGTTTTATCAACCGAGTAAAGTATCGCATGGCTCCTATTGGCATTATTGGGGCACTGAAGAAGAAGTGGATTGGCGTGAAAACTACAGACTGTGGATGACTTTTGTCAATGCCTATAAAAACCGTGGCGGAAGAGTTACAGCCGGTTCAGATTCAGGATTTATTTTTCAACTGTACGGCTTTGCCTATATCCGCGAATTAGAATTATTGCGAGAGGCAGGATTTCATCCACTGGAGGTGATTCGTTCGGCGACTTTGTATGGTGCAGAAGCATTGGGCATGGACAAAGAAATCGGAAGTGTGGAAGTTGGAAAACTCGCTGACTTAATCATCATCGATGCCAATCCATTGCAAAACCTAAAGTGTCTCTATGGCACCGGTGCGATCAAACTGAATGACGATAATATCGTGGAACGTGTTGGCGGCGTGAAGTACACGATCAAAGATGGAATCATCTTCGATGCCAAACAATTATTGAGTGATGTAAAAGCGATGGTGGATAAAGAAAAAGAAGAGACAGGATTTATACTCTATCAACCAGGGATGAATCCTAATAGTAAAAAATAAAATTGTATTTATAAAAATTCTATTTCAATAGATGATGACTAAAAGACGTGACTTCCTTCAGACGCTTGGCATGATGGGTTTAAGCTTGCCGGCCATAAATAAAATACTAGATCGAAAATCTAACTACACGCCAACCAGTGCTGCAAGTCCTTTGGTGATGTGTAGCCGTGGGGAGAGCTGGGGCAAAAAAGTTTTGGAACCGGCATGGGCAAAATTTAAAGACACCAATAGCATTCTCGATGCGATAGAAGCTGGTTCCAACGTCGTCGAATTGGATCCTGAAGATACGTCAGTAGGGTATGGGGGCTTGCCTGATGAAAGGGGTGTAGTCGCATTGGATGCCTCTATCATGTATGGTCCTACCTACAACTGCGGGAGTGTTGCTTCGCTCGAAAATATCAAAAAGGCTTGTTCGGTCGCCAGGCTTGTCATGGAGCGCACGGATCACTCGATGATTGTGGGTGCGGGCGCACTTGCATTTGCGAAAGCGCATGGATTTCCGGAAGAAAATCTTTTGACGGAAGAAGCTCGATTGACCTGGTTGGAATGGAAGGAAAATTTGAGTGACAATGATGATTGGCTTCCACCGGCTGACAAGGATCATTACAAGAAATTAAGAAAAGGAGGTACTATCAATGTTCTGGGCATGGGTGCCGGAGGTGAAGTAGCCGGTATCACAACGACCAGTGGACTATTTGGTAAAATCCATGGCCGCATAGGTGACTCACCGATCATTGGTGCCGGACTATTTGTTGACAACGAGGTGGGTGCCGCAGGTGCTACCGGTCGTGGCGAAGAACTGATTCGAACTTGTGGTTCGTTCTTATTAGTTGAAAAAATGAGAGCCGGCAAAAGTCCGCAGATTGCTTGTGAGGAAGTCATAGAAAGAATCTTTCACGTCAACGGCGGCAAACAGCATGTAACGTTCAATGTCAAAATGGTGGCCTTCAATAAAGATGGGGAGGCTGGTTCGGCGTCCATCATGCCTCTTGGGGACAATGCTTCTGCCTCGATGATTTCTGATAAGGGGATGAAATTGATTGCGGGGAAAGCGATGAAATAGGACTTCTGCGAAGAGCAGGAAAAGGGTCAACGCTAAACTTTCTAAACACTGTGCCCACGAGCAATAGCTGTCTTAATAGGATTGTCTTTGGTCCATGCGTTTAGATCTCCTTCTCTCGTTGAGCTTCGGCGATTGAAAAAAGTTGAGTATTGTCACCTTCGGTTACAAAGTTTAGATAGTTTAGTATAACTTCTCTTTACAGCAGTAAAACTCATCAGAAACAGAGACATCAAAAAACTAAACTTCCTAAACAACAAGCGCTTCAGGCGCACCGTGCTCAACCAAAGAGACCGACAGGCATCTTGACTCAACGCATGTTCTATCTGAAACTCAAAAAACTAAACCTGAATGGCGCAGCAACATTCAACTCAACTTTCTAAACCAAAGGACCGTTAGGTCTCTTGACTCAACGCATGTTCCATCTGAAACTCAAAAAAGACACCAGGCACTAGACTTTAATAACCTGCTGGGTTGATAACGTTAATAGATATAAATTTTCAAAAAACACTATTCTAGTCAAACCATTTTCCAGGACTGTTGTTTTTCTGCCTGATTAACCGATCGTCATGGATAGATTTTTCCTACTGCTCCTATTTACATTTACCATTACTTCCATATCCGCCCAAACAGGCGTGATACAAGGCACAACAACAGATGCCTTCAACAATGAGACAATTCCATTTGCCATTATTATGATCGAAGGCACTACCATCGGTACCGCCTCAGATGAAAATGGCAACTATCTAATGTCCGGACTCGAACCGGGCATCTACAACCTCAATGTGAGTTTTATCGGCTTCAAACCACTCACTATTTATGAAGTACAGGTCAGAAATGCGAAATCCACTTTTGTCAGAATCGAAATGGAAGAGAGTACCATCCAAATGGAAGAAGCCATTGTCACCGCTCAACCTTTTATCAAGAAGGAAGAAAGTCCTATCAGCCTGAATAGCATCGGTGTCGCAGAAATAAAACGCAATCCGGGAGGTAACAGAGATATCTCCAGAGTGATACAATCACTACCCGGCGTCGCTATCACTTCCAGTTTTAGAAATGATATTATTGTAAGAGGCGGATCTCCAAATGAAAATAGATTTTACCTGGATGGCATCGAAGTACCCACCATCAATCACTTCAGCACCCAAGGCGCCTCCGGAGGTCCGGTCGGATTGATCAATGTAGATTTTATCCAAGATCTTGATTTCTATACCGGCGCCTTCCCTGTCAATCGAGGCAATGCCTTAAGCTCAGTCATGGACTTTAAGTTTAAGAAAGCCCGAACTGACAAACCTGCCTACAGTTTTACGGTGGGCTCAAATGATCTTGCCGCTACGATTGAAACACCGCTGACCAAAAACTCCACCTTGATTGCTTCTTATCGAAGAAGTTATTTGCAAATATTATTTGAAGCTCTCGGCCTACCCTTTTTGCCCAAATACGATGACTTCCAGTTTAAGAGTGAAATCACGCTGGATCAAAATAATGTCATCGACATCATCGGCTTGGGAGCGATCGATCACGTAACTTTAAATACCGGCGTTGAAATGACGGAAGAAAACGAGTACATCCTTTCTCAAATTCCAACGAATCAACAATACAATTATACCATCGGCGGACGCTGGCGACATTTTAGAGAAAACACATACAATACCGTAGTCCTCAGCAGAAACTATCTCAACAACAAAGCACAGAAGTATATCGATAATGATGAAAGTAATGAAGCTAATAAGTTGCTCGACTACCAATCCTCCGAAGCGGAAACTAAAATTCGCTTAGAACAAACAACGCGAACAAATGGCTATAAAATCAATTTCGGAACCGGGTTTGAATGGGCGACGTACACGACCAATACGTTTCAGAAGTTGCCCAATGACCTCACCTTAAACTATGCTTCTACACTGGATGTTCTAAAGTACAGTGCCTTCGGTCAAATCAGCAGGAGTATTTTAAAAGAGCGAATGAATGTTTCCTTGGGATTGCGCATGGATGGTAACAACTTTAATGAACACATGGCGAATCCCCTTAATCAACTCTCGCCGGTACTGAGTGCATCCTATAGTCTGAGCAAGAAAATAGCCTTTAACTTCAATACCGGCATCTACCATCAACTGCCCGCCTATACCACACTAGGCTATCGCGACTCAGCCGGCAACCTGGTGAATCAAGATGTGAAATATATAACAGCCAAGCACCTTGTCCTGGGCGTTGAATACAATACCACTAAAAACTCACGCATCACGATCGAAGGATTTTACAAACACTATAGCCACTATCCGATGGATCTTCTAGACTCGATTTCTTTGGCCAATAAAGGAAGTGACTTTGGCGTCATCGGCAATGCACCGGTTATTTCCAATAACAGTGGTCGTTCCTTTGGGGTTGAATTTTTCTTTCAGCAGAAATTATTCAATAACTTCTATGGTCTGTTTTCTTACACTTTTGTCAACAGTGAATTTCAAAACATTGAAGGAGAATATATATCTTCCTCCTGGGACTATCGCCACATGCTGAGTGTCACCGGTGGGAAAATATTTAATCATGGGTGGGAAGTGGGTGCCAAACTGCGTTACAACAGCGGAAGCCCATACACCCCTTATAATATTGCGGAGTCTGCGCTAAAAACAAACTATGATGTCACCAATACAGGCATCGTTGACAACACCATGCTTAACACCCTTCGCGTAGAGCCATTCTATCAAGTGGATATTCGTGTGGACAAGAAATACAATTTTCAAAAATGGACACTTGATGTGTATCTCGACATCCAGAATATAACAAACAATACGACGGAGGAACAACCATATTTTTCAGTAGAAAAAGATGGCGAGGGAATACCTCTCACAGACCCGAACAATCCCAATGCTTACATTCCAAAATATATTGACAATGTCGCAGGAACGATCATTCCTAGTATTGGTATAATTATAGAATTCTAATGGAATAGTTACAAATCAAGTAATCCGTCAGGAATTTGCATGTGGATCACCTTCTGCTCTTTATCAATTTCAGAAATCAGATCTTCGTGTAGTGGAATTAAAATTTCCTTTTCATTGCATTCCACTACGGCCATCAGTTGCTGTGGATATTCTTCGGTGCGCAAGATGAAGAACGACCTCGATGTGGTTTCATCCAAAATCGAATAATCTTCCCACTTTTCTTTCAAACTGCGCGGGGAGCGCTGATGTCTTGGTTCTACTAACTCCGTTGGCAACCACAATTCTTTTCCCGCAAGAATATTGGAGGCTTCTTTACTATCTACATCTTTCAATCTGATGACAAAGTGCTGACTATCCTGTACCGCTGTTATTTGAAACGGAACTTTAGAGCCATCCATATCCAAAAATACAAACACATTTTTTTTTTGAAGATAGCGCTTCAGTCGATCCTCCACCATCAGACGCATTTGACCGTCGGTCCCATGTGACTTCAATGTTTTTCCAATCAGAAAAAAATCTTTGACTTGCGAATATTGTGATTTCAATTATGCGCTATCATGACTTGTGAAAGAATATATCCTTTGCTCGCATGTTGTGTCCAAGGCTTTCCGATACATGGCCCAAAATCGCCAAGTTCGATGCATCGACTTTCCAAAATTGTATCTACTCTGGCCACAAGACCGATATCACGAACGTAAGTTTCATGGACAAAGCGTTTCATCAATTCATCATCGCTATCCACTTGTCTGACCTGCATGACGTTTCCGACCGAAAACATAAACGTGCCTGCACTACCCGATTCATCAATGGATTGAACACGAGAATCCCAGTATTCATATGGCTGGACTATTTCGGTTCCAATTTGGACTTTTGTTTGAGGATTTATATAGGCTGTTGCGATCCATCGTTGACCTGCATACAAGGGCATGGTCATTTTTCTAAAAATCAAATTCTCCTCAATTCGATTCGCACTATTTTCATCATAGCCTGTTGCCCACACGTCCGTCAACTGCCAACTCTGCATCTCATTATCACGACGTGATCGATGGAGGTAATAACTGGTATCACCGGTCGTAGAAACATTGAAGGAGGCTATCTCCTCACGTAACTGAAAGGAAACTGTATCCTTTTTATTTCCACCGGGCGCATCATCGAATACGATAGAGTCTACCTGATATTCAATAAAGTGTCCAACTTGTAATGGGAAATATGTCTCGCTGTTTGCAACGCCTGGTTGCAATGTTCCTTCATTATCACAAGAAGAAAAAAGTAGCATATAACACAACATGAATAAGCTCCCTAACCGCATAATCAGTTGATTGAGCTTCCCTGGATGATACCGCCTCCGATCACATCATCACCTTCGTAAAAAACAGCTGACTGTCCGGGGGCGACACCTTTCACATTTGCGAGAAATGAAACTTCGACATCTCCATTTGGTAGTTGTTTTAGTTCACTGACGGTACCACCATCGCGGTAACGGATTTTTGTCACCGCTTCCTGGCCTGGAGACAGTGATTCGTACTTTAAAAGATTGACGCCTCTCACCATCATTCGATTGCGAATGAGATCTTCTTCTCTTCCCAGCACCACGGTATTGGTCTCCGGAATAATTTCTGAAACATACATTGGTTCTTGAAAAGCTTTTCCTAATCCTCGGCGTTGACCTACTGTAAAAAACGGATAGCCTTGATGCTCCCCAAGTAACACACCATCTTTATTGATAAAAGTTCCGCCGGCGACACTTGCTTCCAGATCCGGAATTCTTCTTTTTAGAAAACCGCGATAATCATTGTCGGGTACAAAGCATATCTCAAAACTCTCCGGTTTTTTCGAAAGTTCAAGGTAACCGAGATCAGCGGCCAATTGCCGAACCTCCGGTTTCGTCATGCCACCCAGTGGAAACATACTCCGATTTAGGCATTCCTGACTTAAGCCCCAAAGGACATACGATTGATCTTTGTTGGTATCTACAGCTCTTTGGATAAACTTACGTCCATCTTTTTCACCAATCTGTGCATAATGACCGGTCGCTATAAAATCACAGCCCAACGCATCGGCACGCTTGATTAAAGCCTCCCATTTGATATGGGTATTACACAAGACACAAGGATTGGGGGTTCGACCGGCAAGGTATTCGTCCACAAAATTGTCGATGACATAATCCCCAAACTCCTCCCTGATATCGACGATAAAGTGGTGAAAACCCATATCAACCGCCACCTGTCGTGCATCATTGATACTATCCAGGCTACAGCAGCCGGTTTCTTTGCGATCCCCTCCACTGGTCGCATAATCCCAGGTCTTCATCGTGATGCCGATGATCTCATACCCCTGATTCTGCAAGAGCATAGCCGTCACTGTGGAGTCGATTCCCCCACTCATGGCTACCAGTATTTTTCCTTTTTTACTCATTGTTTCAGTGGGCAAAGGTAAGTGTTTCTCATTCAACATGTAAAGACCTGTCTCTGAAACACAAATGTTAGTCGAAGGGTTTATAATACTGGGCGACAGATACCCTATCTCATTGAAAACACCCGAAAAACCGAATTAGATATTATAAAATAACCTATACATGTTTTATTACCATCTTTCTTTCCCTAAACGTATATTGTGGCTAAAGAACTCAACTCATAAAAATGAAGGCCAAATCCGCGAAGCAAGAAAAGAAAGCTAAAACCCCGCATATACTAATGGTGAGCGCTGAGTGTTACCCTGCTGCCAAGGTGGGTGGATTGGCAGATGTGGTTGGTTCACTTCCGAGATACCTGAATAAATCAGGGCAAGCGCGCTGCGCTGTGGTTATTCCGGGATACCACACTCCCTGGCTAACCCAACAGAAATATCGGGAAGCACATTTGGGCAGCTTTCACATGGGTGGAGAGCAAATTGAATATCGCATTTGTCAGATTATTAATGAAGATTTGGGATATGACCTTTATGTGGTAGATATCCCGGGTAAATTTGACCGTCCGGGCATTTACAGTGATAAGGATAATCCATACTATCGCGATGAAATGGAAAGAAATATTTCCTTTCAACGCTCCGTCCTTCAATGGGTGCATCAGTGGGAAGAGCTCCCCAGTCTGATCCATTGCCATGACCATCATTCCGCTTTAATTCCATTTATGATGTCTCAGTGTCCGGAATTCTGGCGCTTGGGACGCACACCTTCAGTACTGACCATTCACAATGCAGCTTATCAGGGCATGTTTAGTTGGGACAGACAATACCTGCTCCCTGATTTCGCTCGTGATCGTTCCGGCTTACTGGACTGGGGTCATGCGATCAACTCACTGGCCTGCGGTATAAAATGTGCCTGGCGAGTGACAACCGTCTCGCAAAACTATCTGCGTGAATTGATGGAGACCAATGGATTCGGATTGCAATCGCTGCTTCGATCGGAAGGACATAAATGCAGGGGAGTGGTCAACGGTATTGATTACGATTATTGGAATCCCGCTACCGATCCCTATTTGAAAATAAAACTCAAAAAAGATATTGATGGTTGGAAGCAGGAGAGTAAAAAAAGTCTATTGACCGAACTCAATATGCCAACGAATCTGCCGTTGCATATTTTTATCGGCCGAATGGTGCATGACAAAGGCGTTGACTTTCTTGCCAACCTGATCCATCAATACATGGTATATCAGCGGGACGCGTGTTTTATTATACTTGGTACCGGTGATGCTCATTTAGAAAACCAATGCAGAAATCTGGAACATCATTTTGGACCCAATGTCAGGACGCTCATCATGTACAATGAAGGGGTGGCGCATCGTTTATATGCTGCAGCAGATTTTCTATGGATGCCTTCGCGAACGGAGCCTTGCGGACTCAATCAAATGTATGCTATGCGCTATGGCACAGTACCAATTGCTCGAGCCACCGGTGGATTGCAGGATACGATTCAACCCTTTGATGGGGATGAGGGTGATGGTTTTCTATTTCGTGATTTGGAAGAATATCAAGGCATGTGGGGCATTGAAAGTGCTGCCAGATTAGCCTCGATGCCGGAGTTGCATTCAAGGGTCAGAAAGCAAATAATGAGTAAAGATCTGTCATGGGAGCACTCTGCTTCAAGATATCTTAATATCTTTCAAGAAATAATACCGGAATCGAGCGATGAGTAATCTAAACAGAGAAGTATTATGTGTCATACTAGGTGGAGGAGCGGGTTCACGCTTGTACCCCCTGACGGCTAGCCGATCCAAACCGGCTGTACCGCTTGGTGGCAAATACCGTTTGATTGATATTCCGGTTTCAAACTGTCTAAACTCAGGCTTAAACAGAATCTTTGTGCTCACGCAATACAATTCAGCTTCCTTAAATCGGCACATCAAAAACAGCTATCACTTTGATGCTTTCGGTCATGGCTTTGTAGACATACTCGCAGCTGAACAGACCCCGACCAACAAGGACTGGTTTCAGGGGACAGCGGATGCGGTGCGACAGGTGATGACGAGATTGGATGAGTATGAATACAATTATGTGTTGATCCTTTCCGGTGATCAATTGTATCAGATGGATCTTGTCGCTTTCCTTCAACAACATCTTGACAAAGAATCTGAACTGACCATTGCCACCATCCCGGTTGTCGCTGAAGAAGCCACGGGATTCGGGATTATGAAAGTCAATCAGAACAGTGAAATCGAAAGTTTTATTGAAAAACCTGAAAAGGAAATACTGGATGAATGGACATCAGACGTATCGGAAAGGTACACTGCGCAAAAAAAGAATTTCCTGGCCTCGATGGGTATTTATTTATTCAAAAAAGAATCGCTCAAACAACTATTTGAATTAAATCCAAGTGAAGTTGATTTTGGAAAAGGGATTATTCCTTTTGCGATCAACAATTTATACAAGGTGCATAGTTTTGCCTATGATGGTTATTGGACGGATATAGGAACTATTCGATCCTTTTTTGAAGCTAATCTTGAATTAGCGATGCCGATACCGAGGTTTAATCTTTATGATGCCCACAATCAGGTATTTACAAGATCGAGGATGCTATCGCCTTCAAAGATTTTAGGGACGCAGTGTACACATGTGTTATTGGGCGATGGATGTATTATCAATGCCAAGGAAGTCAGTCAATCCGTGATCGGCATTCGTTCAAGGATCGGGAAAGGATCTGTCATCAGACGGGTGATCATGATGGGAATGGATCAATACGAAAACTTTGAAGTACTGGTTTCGCAGAAAATTATTCCAAAGGGCATTGGGGAAAACTGTCATATAGAAAACGCTATCCTTGATATCAATTGTCGCATTGGAGATAATGTAGTGATTAAAGGAAGTGAAAAACTCGAAGATGTTGAAAAGGAAACTTATTCAATAGTAGATGGAATCATCGTCCTTAAAAAATCAGTGATTATTCCTGCAGGATCAAAAATCGGAGATGTCTAAAAACTCATTCGAACACCACACTTCTTCTTTCTGATTATGAAACATATTTTGGTTCCGGTCGACCTCTCCAAGAATTCTAAGGAGGCATTGAGATATGCTGTTCATTTGGCGAAAATGGACCATGCATCTATTACGATTGTACATTTCTATAGCTTGCTTTTGAAAGCCGTCATCTATACGACTAAAAAAGGCTTCAGAGAAAAAAGTCCTGAGAAATGGATTCAAAAACAGATAAAAGTTATCTCTTCAAAGCATCCTGAGTTACCACTGGAGTATAAAATCATCAAAGAGGATGCTGTCGTCAGCATGAATAGCGTCGCCAAAACAATTGGCGCAGATCTGTTAATCCTCGGATGTCAGGGCACGCGGGAAAACACAAATATTTACCTGGGAGCTACTGCCGGGGGCGTCATGATATCGTCTAAAATTCCGGTCATGCTTATCCCTCCCAGGTATAAATACACCGGTATCCATCATATTGCTGTGGCGGCTATATTTAGTCAGGTAAAAGATCAGAATACCCTGGAACCTTTGAAATACCTCATCGATTGGTTTCATCCAGACGTCAATCTCCTTCTTTTTGGAAAGGCAGAAGATGAGGAAGGGCAAAATGAAGCCAGTTTGTTACCGCTCATTACCCAAACCATCCATTACGATGATGAGGAATACTCCACCGATGTGTCCTCCTATCTGGCAGAGCATCCGACAGATATCCTCACCGTTGTCAAACGCAAAAGAGGCTTTTTGGAGAAGACCATCGGACCAAAAAGAACCTCCAATACTCGATTTCAGGCCGCTATTCCGGTCCTTGTCCTCATTGGTGAAAATGATTAATCCATCTACCCTACAGCCCTCCTTGTATAAAGGTATTTGGTGCTTAGGGAATACCATATACCTTTGCACCTTCTAAATACCAGGAAAAACAACATATGGAGCGTAATCACATCATAGGCTTTGTACTCATCTTTGGGCTTTTATTGGTCTGGACGTTTGTCAATTCGCCTTCCGAAGAGGAAGCGCTGGCCATGCAACAAAGGCAGGACAGCCTCAATCGCGTAGAACTGATTCTCAAAGATTCTCTTCAAGCCATTGAACAACAGCCTGTTGCTGCCGAAACAACCATTGACTCAGCGGCTGCTGTCAACGAATTTGGCTCATTCGCCCATGCGACCAGTGGAGCAGCCGAAACCGTACGACTTGAGAATCAATACTTTATAATCGACTTTAATTCCAAAGGAGGAAAAATAGCAAATGTCGAACTGAAGAAATACAAAAAAGCATTGATTGATGAGAATAAGAAAGAATACAAGGTTCCTCTTCACTTATTAGACAACCCTGGCAACGTTTGGGATATCGCGATCCCTACTCAGAGCGGGGAGCTCCATACCGAAGATTTGATATTTAAGCCTAATGTTCAAGGCAATAAAGTGACTTTCACTGCTTTAGGAGCAAATGGAGAGAGCATCATTCAAAGTTATACCCTGAAGGATAGTCCTTATGAGATTGGATACCATTTTAGGGTAGAAAACGGTTCAAAGCTTCTTCGGTCATCTGCTGAACCCGCAAAACTTACTTGGGTCAATCATCTGGAACGCATAGAACGCAGTACGGCGTTTGAGCAATCCATGTCGACTATTTATTTTAAAGAAAATGAAGAATCTGTTGACTATTGTAATTGCCGATCGGATGCGCAGGAAAATCTTTCCACACAGCCTATCAAATGGCTCTCGCATTCGAATCAGTTTTTCAATAGCACACTTATTTCTTCCGAGTCATTTGATGGTGGACTCTTCGAAACTAAAATGCCGGCTGATGGCGATGGTATCCTAAAATCTACCTCTGCCATTGTTGGATTACCCATGCTTCGAGATGGATCCACTAACGAAATGACGATGTATATCGGTCCGAATGATTTCGAAAATCTACGGCATTATCAATTAGCTTTAGAGGACATCATCCCATTTGGGCGAAGTATTTTCGGGACGATTAACCGATGGGTTGTTCGTCCGGTATTCAACTTCCTTCTCACGTTTATTGGAAGTCAGGGTCTTGTCATTCTATTGCTGACCTTCCTCATCAAATTAGCGCTATCTCCATTATCCTATAAAATGCTGCATAGTCAGGCAAAAATGGCTGCGTTAAAGCCCTCACTAGCCGGACTGAAAGAGAAATACAAAGACGACCAGCAGAAGCAGCAGATGGAGACCATGAAGGTCTATCGAGAATATGGGGTCAATCCACTGGGGGGCTGTTTTCCCGTGGCTTTACAAATGCCGGTTTGGTTTGCACTCTATCGATTTTTTCCGGCATCCATTGAATTCAGGCAGGCTTCTTTCTTATGGGCCACTGACCTTTCTTCTTTTGATGTTATCACTTACCTTCCTTGGGATATACCCTTTTTCGGTGCGCATATTAGTTTGCTGACATTACTTTGGGCGGCCAGTACGGTTGCCTACACCTATTATAATATGCAAAACATGGACATGACCAGCATGAATCCTGCACTGAAATACATGCAGTATTTTATGCCCGTGATGTTCCTTGTTTTCTTTAATAGTTATGCTTCCGGACTTACGCTTTATCTTCTTTATTCTAACTTGCTGAATATCGCTCAAACGCTCGGGGCTAAAAAATTCATCTTTGATGATGAAAAAATAATGAAGCAACTCAATAAGAATAAAGAGAAGCCAAAAAAGAAGGGTGGTTTTGGGGAAAGGCTGGAAAAGGCAATGAAAGAGCAGCAAAAGGTTGCCGAGGCAAAAAAGAATGAAGCCAAATCCAACATTGCCAAAAACAAGAAGAAATAATATTTCTTAATCGACTAGTCACATACCATTTATGACCGATATCCAGGCTACTCAAGAGGCTCCTGTAGGCGTTGTCGGCGCCGGTAGTTTTGGATTGACAGTAGCGCAGTTACTGGCAGAGAATAATGATGTACTCTTATTTGCCCGTGATCCTAAAGTCGTCCGTGCGATTAATGATACACATGAGTTGTCCGGAGTCAATCTGTCCAGGCGCATCAAAGCGATCTCCTCTTATGAAACGCTGGCGGAGGCTTGTGAGGTTATTTTTCCGGTTATTCCATCGGATGATTTTCGCAACATGATGAAATCGCTGGGGCCTCTACTCTCTCCCAGACATATTTTGATCCATGGAACGAAAGGACTGGATACGCAGAAAGTCAGTGATGTAATGGCCTTTAGTGGAAAGTTAACTAGAAATGATGTTTTCACGATGTCCGAAGTGATTCGTCAGGAAAGTAATGTATTGCGTATTGGTTGCCTATCAGGTCCTAACCTCAGCAAGGAGATTCTTGAAGGGCAGCCTACTGCAACGGTGATCGCCAGTGAATATGAAGAAGTAGAATGGATTGGGAAAGAACTTTTGTCGAGTAAAAAAATATTTGTTTTCGGATCGAAAGATATTCTTGGCGCGGAATTGGCCGGTGCTTTTAAAAACATAATTGCTGTTGGTTCTGGCTACCTGATGGGTAAAGGGCTGGGTAAAAATGTTCAGGGTATCTTTATCACTCGGGGCTTACACGAAATCGCACATTTTGGCGGTATGCTGGGCGCTGACAAAGCCGCTTTCCTAGGGACTGCAGGTATTGGCGATTTAATTGCCACAGCGACTAGTCCCAACAGCAGAAACTTTAGCTTTGGTCATCAGCTGGGCGAAGGAAAAAAGCTAGAGGATGTCTTAGCGGCTACTACAGAACTTGCAGAAGGTGTACGAACTTTAAAAATCGCATATCTGCTCGCCAAAACTGAAAAAACCCGACTTCCGATCATAGAAACACTTTATAAAATCGTTTATGAAGAGCTGTCTTTTGAAATTGCCCTAAACTATCTGATGCGTTATCCTTACTCTGCTGATGTCTCCATTCACCTCTAAGGGAAAGGAAATTGTATACTTTTTTACGAGTTTCTGTCTAAAATGACTTCAGAGCTGTTCAGATATTTTTATTTTGGGGTTCAATACAAGGGTTACTCTATATTTGAAGCCACATACTGATATGTACTTATGACTATTTCACAATTATTAGGACTTGGTACCAATGCGGATCAAAAAAGCATTGATTTTCTGGAGGCCGCTATTTTGAAGCAAACTCAGCCCGGGTTTGACTATTTAAAATTTAAACAGTCGATTGAGCAATTGGCCGGATTGAAACTTGATGTGCCTACTGCATTGAAATCAGCTTTTGCCATCGCATCCACCATGGGGGTGACCAAAGATTCCTTATTACAGTCAGGTCGCCATTATCTTACTATTTTAGGAGAAGAAAAGAAACAGTTTGATCAGGCGCTTAACAGTCAGGTACAGCAGCGTATTGATTCTAAAAAGGATGAACTGATCAATCTGCAAAAACAAATTGAACAACATAAAAAGGAAATTGCCAAATTAGAAAAGCAAATCCTGGAATTTCAAGATACGATTGCTCGTTCGGATGAAGAGGTTGCCGAAGCCAAAAGCTCCATCAATCAGACGAAAATGAAATTTGAAAACACTTATCAACAGTTTGTGAGTGCTATAGAAGCAGATATGGCCGCTATTCAACAAAACCTATAAAAAAAAGAATTATGACAACTCCTCCGCAAGATTTTAGTGGCAACTTATCAAAACCAAAATCCTTTTGGGGCAGACCTGAAGGAAAGACCGGCTTAATCTTTATGCTGGCTATCTTCGCCGGACTCGGTTATGCGATCGTTACTTTTTTACCACAAATTGTGGCCTTTGCTTCATCCTTACTTGGTTTGGTCGTAACAGTATTAGTGCTTGGTGCTATTATATATATGGTCCTCGATCCAAAGATGCGTACACTGGTGAGTTATATGTACAAAAGTGTCATGCGCAATTTAACCAGTTGGTTTATCACGATTGATCCAATCGGCATTCTGAAAAACTATGTTGAAGATCTACAGGACAATCTCAAAAAAATGGGGGAGCAGATTGGTATCCTTCGCGGCCAGATTAGAAAACTAAAAACGATTCAGGAAGAAAATGCCAATGAAATTGATTACAACATGAAACTGGCTCAAAAAGCAAAAGAGCAAGGTGTTGAAAAACAAATGTTACTCTCCAGTCGAAAAGCAGCTCGACTGAAAGAATCAAATCAAAAATATGCCATACTCGAAAACAAAATGAACATTTTGTATCGTGTACTGACAAAAATGTATTCTAATTCTGAAATCTTATTGGAGGACACCAAAGATCAGGTGAAATTAAAAGAGGAAGAACGCAAAGCAATACGTGCCAGCCATGGTGCCATGAAATCAGCGATGAGCATCATCTCAGGCAATACAGACAAGCGAGCTATGTTCGATCAGGCTTTGGAGGTTATCGCTGACGATGTAGCCAATAAAGTTGGAGAAATGGAACGTTTCATGGAGATGTCCACCAGCTTTATGGATTCTGTCGATCTACAAAATGGTGTCTTTGAAGATCAGGGTATGCAGATGCTGGAAGAATGGGAAAAAAATAGCACCCTGATGTTGATGGGTGGAACACAGGAAACACAGCTCGATCTCAATGCTCCTCAAAAGGAGCGAATGTCGAGGCCAAATTCCGGGTCAAGCGAGTACGATAATTTGTTTGAATCCTAGTGTAAATTCCTTTTTTCAAAATTGTTTAATTAAATCTCAGGGTAACCTTATGACCCTAAGCAGTTTATGCTATGTGCAGGATAACCTGCGCTTTATCAATTGATTGAACATAAAAAAAATTGATTGCATTGCTCCTGTAGAACCCCTATCTTTTCCCTCTCAAAACCAAAAAAAGGGTAAAGAATTCAAATCTTTTTACTTTTGCCCCCTCATTCTTATTTAAGAGCTACTTTACCTAACACCTTATTATGTCAAAAAATCTGTTGATCGTTGAGTCCCCGGCCAAAGCCAAGACCATCGAAAAATTTCTGGGTAAAGACTTTACCGTCAAGTCCAGCTATGGGCATATACGTGACTTGGATAAAGGAAACAATGCTATCGATATAGAAAATGATTTTGAACCGAAGTATATTATTTCTCCGGAAAAGAAAAAAACGGTCAAAGAATTAAAAGAATCAGCCAAGAAATCAGAGGTTGTCTGGCTCGCGACTGACGAAGACCGCGAAGGAGAAGCCATCTCATGGCACTTATGTGAAGTGCTTGGGCTAGATCCTGCTAATACAAAGCGAATTGTTTTTCGAGAAATTACAAAGCCTGCCATTCAAAAGGCCATCAAAGAACCACGAACCGTTGATCTTAATGTTGTCAACGCGCAACAAGCACGTCGAATACTCGATCGACTTGTTGGCTTTGAATTATCCGAAACGCTATGGCGAAAAGTAAAAGGCAAATTATCTGCCGGAAGAGTTCAATCGGTGGCCGTTCGATTAGTCGCAGATAAAGAAAGAGAGATCACAGCGTTCACGCCTGAAGCCTTCTTCAAAGTACAAGCCATCTTTAACGTTAAAGATGATAGTGGCAAGGTATACGAATTCAAAGCTGATCTTCCTGCTAAAATAGATACGAAGCCTGCCGCCCGAAAATGGATTGATGCATGTGTTGGTGCGAAATTCAAAGTAGACAACATAGATGTCAAACCTGCCACACGTAAACCTGCCCCACCGTTTACAACCTCTACCCTTCAACAAGAGGCCAGCCGTAAACTTGGCTTTAACGTAAAGCGGACAATGTCAGCGGCACAGAAGCTCTATGAGTCAGGTTATATAAGTTATATGCGTACAGATAGCGTTAGCTTGAGTGAAACTGCTCAGACCGCCATTCTGGAACAAATCACAAAAGATTTTGGCAAAGCATATGCAATGCCAAGGCAATACACTTCAAAGTCTGCCAATGCACAGGAAGCACACGAAGCGATCCGCCCAACATATCCAGAAAATGATTCCATCAGTGATAAGGACAGTGACAAAGTAAGACTCTATGATCTCATCTGGAAACGTGCGGTTGCTTCTCAAATGGCCGATGCCAAATTGGAGCGCACGCAGGTAAGCATTTCTGTTTCTGCCCACAAAAAAGATTTTCTTGTGGCAAAAGGAGAAGTCATCAAATTTGATGGATTCTTAAAATTATACATTGAGAATCTTGACGACGAACCCGAAGAAGAAGGAGGTACCATACTTCCTCCCATGAAAGAAGGTCAGGCTTTGGATCTGAATACCATGACAGGGACAGAACGTTATACAAAACCTCCGGCAAGATATACAGAAGCCGGATTGGTTAAAAAACTTGAAGAGCTTGGTATTGGCCGTCCTTCTACTTATGCGCCTACGATCACTAAAATCATGGAAGAAGATCGCGGATACGTCATTCGTGGTAATCGTCCGGGAGAAGAAAGAGCGTACGCAGTTATTACGTTAACCAATGACAAAGTAGCGGAAGAAGGAAAAACAGAAATGACCGGAGCGATTTCAAATCGACTCGTTCCTACCGATATGGGACTTCTGGTGACAGATTTTCTGAATGAACATTTTTCCACGATCATGGATTACAATTTCACCGCAGATATCGAAAAGAAATTTGATATTATCGCCGATGGAAAGCTGGTGTGGAATAAAATGATAAAAGATTTCTACACACCCTTTCACAAGACGGTAGAAGAGACAAGAGAAAATGCAGAGCGTGCACGAGGCCGAAGAGATCTCGGCGTAGAAAAAGATACCGGTCATACAATCCTGACCCAGATGACTCGCTTTGGACCTGTCGTACAAATCGGTGCGCGTGAGGAAATGGGCGAAGAGGAAAAACCACGCTTTGCCAATCTTCGTCCCGGGCAATCCATCGAAACGATTACGCTCGAAGAAGCTATGGATTTATTTAAACTTCCACGCACCCTCGCTGACTATAAAGAAAAAGAGGTACTTATTGGCGTAGGAAGATTTGGTCCTTATGTGAAATTTGGTGATCAGTTTATTTCTATGCCCAAAGGAGAAGATCCATTGGAACTCTCTGAAGAGCGCGCGCATGAAATCATCGAAGCTAAGATCCATGAAGATCGTCCTGTCTCTTCTTATAAAGGAAAAGATATTACGAAAGGTAAGGGACGGTTCGGACCATTCTTGAAATGGGACGGCATCTTTGTCAATATTCCAAAACGCTATGATCCGGATACCATTTCTCAAAAGGATATGTTTGAGTTGATTGCCGCCAAAGTCGAAAAGGAAGCCAATCGATTTATCCAGCAGTGGGACAAAGAAAAAATAAGCCTTGAAAATGGACGATGGGGACCTTTCATCCGAAAAGGAAAGAAAGCGATCAACATTCCAAAAATTAATGGAGAACGACTCACTTCAGATCAGGCAAAATTATTGACGCTAGAGGAAGTACTCGAAATCATTGAGGGAAATATGCCTGCTTCCGTAGTCAAGAAAGCCGGAACAGCTTAAAGATTTTCCTTAGGTTCTTGCATTAATGGCAGTGAAATGCCCGGCGTCTTTGATGCAAAATAATCATGCAGATGATCCCCAATGGTCACCAACTGTAATGCTTGTTCTGATGGAAGCACCACGTTGTTGATGTACAACACCATGAGGTAATTCATTCCTTCAAGACTATAGAATCCTTGCTGATTAAAATAACCAATCATATCCGGATGATTAAAGTGATACCGAATATACTCTTCATCACTGCCCTGTAAAAGATAGTTTTGACTAAACGCAGGGTATTCCACAAAGTCAATATCCTGCATACCAAAATAATTCCCCAATCTGTGGTACCATTTTTCAGGCACCATAATGAAATGAGGCAGTGCAAGCATTTTAGAATATCTGAAATAAACCGTTTGACGAAAGGTTGCACTTGATTTTCCGGTAGATACCGTATAGGCGTAATCAAACAAACTACTAAACTCAAGATCATCCTTCTTATGAACAATCAAGGGTGAAATTATCTTACGACCTCCTTTCTTAAACAGATGAAAATCCAATAGCCAGTTGATCATTCCAAACTCGTCTTTATCCCTCAGCTCCCAGGACAACTTGTTAGCACAGGTTGTAAATTCCTTCTGTCGATCTTTAAATCTATATCTGGCCATTATGCTGTTTGATGATGCTCAATATCCGAAATAATATCAACAGCTGCCGCCGTGGCGCCTCCACCCGTGGTTAGTAATTCAGCAAGACGCTTGTAATCTGCTTTAATCTGCAATGATTTTTTTTCTTGCATGACATCCGTCAGCTTGTCAAACATATTTTCTGAAGTAAATGCAGACTGAATCAATTCCGGTATCAATTCTTTATCCATAATTAAATTAACCAACGATATATATTTCACCTTGATCAGGCGTTTGGCTATCTGATACGAAAAGCTACTTCCCTTATACACGACAATTTGAGGTACGCCTAACAAGGCCGTTTCAAGTGTCGCTGTACCTGAAGTTACGACAGCTGCTTCACTATGGCGTAAGGCGTCTTTCATTCCCCCTGTGACAATTTCAACATTGTTAAAAGCCCCTAGCCATTTTTGATAAATCGCCATGGGCAAATGCGAAACTGCAGCAACAGAAAATCGATACGTCGGCATCTTGCGAATCAAATCAGCCATGACCGGTAGCATCCGATCTACTTCATGCATTCTACTTCCGGGAAGTAATGCGATATTTTTTTTCTGTGGGGTATAATCAAAATGACCTTCCCGCTTCAACTCAATCGCCAGTGGATGACCTATATACATCACCTGCATGTCATATTGCGCATAGAATGCCTGTTCAAACGGAAGGATGACATACATCTTACGCACAGCTTTCTTGATACCATGTACTCTTGAGGTGTGCCAGGCCCAAAGCTGTGGAGAAATGTAATAGTACACTGGAATTTTATGTTTGAATGCCCATTTCGCCATGCGCAAATTAAATCCGGGGTAATCCACAAGAATCAAAGCATCCGGCTTAAAATCCAGTATTTCTTTTTTGCAAGTTTTAAAATTTCGAAGGATCGCAGGCAAATGCTTCACCACCTCGACAAACCCCATGAAGGCAAGTTCACTGTAATGTTTAGTGACATTTACACCTACAGATTCCATGGCTTCTCCACCCCACCCCGTTATCAATGCAGCGGAATCATTTTGAAAGATAGCAGCGCAAAGTAATCCTGCTTGCTTATCGCCGCTGGCTTCCCCTGCGAGTACAAAGTACTTCAAAACTGAATCATTTTAGAACCAAACTGCCAGAACCAAAGACCCACCAAGATCATACTGGCAATCAAAGCACCTCGAATCGTTTCATGATACTTGTGGGATTTTCGGTAGGACTGCATGATTATCAGGTTAGCACAAATAGCAATTAAAGCAAGTGTCCGCGTTCGGAAATCTTCCGCAAAACCATAATCACTAAATACGCCTACTGAATCCATAAATGAATAAATCATCAGCAGTAACAAATAGACGACTACCGGACTTATCAATCCAAGTATCAGACCAAAAAATACTGAATCCTTCTTAAGAAATTGCATCATGTCTTATACTTTTATCGCCTCCATTGACTTGAGCAATGGAATCGATTGATGATGTGTGAGATCATGCACGGATGGCACGATCGAAATATATCCTTTTTGCAAAGCAGAGATATCCGCTTCATCTCTAATATCTTCTGAAGCAAATTTTCCGGTCAACCAATAATACTTTTGTCCTCGTGGATCTTCTGCTTCTACAAACTCTTCCACCCATCGGCCCTCCCCTTGCAAGCAAACTTTCATGCCTTTAATTGGACCCAACCTGGGATGTGGAATATTGACGTTTAAAAGATTACAATTCTTGAGACCTTCGCTCAGAACATGTTCCATAATTAATTTGATCCATGGGGCTCCCGGTTCAAAATCGGCATCCATTGAATAATCTTCGAGACTAAAACCGATTGAATCTATCCCTTCCAATGAAGCTTCCATAGCTGCTGACATCGTCCCTGAATAAATTATATTGATCGATGCATTTGATCCATGATTGATGCCTGAAACACACAAATCAACGGTTCTGTCTTTGAGTAAAATATTCTTTGCTAATTTGACACAATCCACCGGTGTGCCGGAGCACTCATATGCCTCGATACCACCGAAAGCATCTACTTTATTTAATCGAATCGGATCAGACAATGTTACTGCATGACCTTTTGCAGATTGTGGGGAATTAGGCGCCACCACGATAACCTCACCAAGTTCCCGGGCGATTTCCACAAGCTTGTGAATCCCCGGAGCAAACATGCCATCATCATTGGTGACTAATATAAGTGGTCGTGAATCCTTGCCCATCAAATCAATTTTATTAAATTATAAATGAATTACTTCTCCATAAGCTGCTGCTGCTGCTTCCATGATCGCCTCACTCATCGTCGGATGCGGATGAACAGTTTTTATTAATTCCATCCCGGTGGCTTCCAGTTTGCGAGCCAGTACGATTTCTGCAATCATATCTGTCACACCATGTCCGATCATGTGAGCGCCAAGTATTTCTCCATACTTGCTGTCAAAAATCAATTTGACAAATCCTTCTGAATGACCTGCTGCCTTCGCTTTACCACTTGCCGTAAATGGAAACTTTCCGATCTTAATATCTATTCCTGCTTCTTTCGCCTGATCTTCTGTGAGTCCAACGGAAGCTATTTCCGGTTGACTGTAAGTACAGGAAGGAATATTGCCGTAATCCAGCGGTTGCGGATGATGACCGGCTATTTTTTCTACGCAAAGAATGCCTTCCGCAGAAGCTACATGCGCTAATGCCGGACCTTCTGTAATATCTCCGATCGCATATATCCCCCCAACATTGGTTTCATACCATTCGTTGACAACAATCTTGTCTTTATCTGTTTTAATCCCCAAGGCTTCAAGACCAAGGTTTTCAATATTTGACGAAACACCGGCAGCAGATAGTACGAGATCACACTTGATTTCAGAGACCTGACCGGACTTTCTGTCTTTGGCTGTGACAGTGATTGTTTTTCCTTTTATATCGACTTTTTCAACCGCTGTGTTGGCTAACACATCAATTCCACTTTTGGTAAACTGTCGCTTCAGCTCTTTCGATATATCGCGATCTTCTCTCGGTACGAGTCCTTGTTCTAAAAATTCAATGACCGTTACTTTGGAGCCCATGGCATTGTAGAAATAGGCGAATTCCACGCCAATCGCTCCTGCGCCAATCACGACCAAAGACTTTGGCAGTTTTTCCGGCACCATTGCTTTTCGGTATTCAATCACTTTCTCGCCATCAATTGGGATATTTGAAAGCGCTCTTGCTTTCGCCCCTGTCGCCAGGATAATATGTTCTCCTTCGTAGGTGGAAACAGATCCTTTCTCATCCGTCACCTCTACTTTTTTCCCTCGGACCAACTTGCCCGTACCTATGATCACATCAATCTTATTCTTCTTCATCAGGAACTGCACACCCTTACTCATGCCATCTGCAACGCCTCTTGATCGTTTGATGACAGCGTCCAGATCAGCATCAGCACCTTTTACCTTAATGCCATAATCTTCCGCATGGGTCAAATAATTAAACACTTCTGCGCTCTTTAAGAGGGCTTTTGTAGGGATACATCCCCAATTCAAGCAAATTCCTCCAAGCGATTCTCTTTCGATCACAGCTACTTTAAGCCCCAATTGGCTTGCTCTGATAGCTGCTACATAACCTCCGGGACCACTTCCCACGACGATAACATTATACTTCATAACTCGATTTTATTTCTGTTTCGAGGGCAAATATAAGGCGCAAAAGGTCAGTGCCTGCCCAAGTTGTCATAAGAACCTAATTCTCCTTACATTTGTTGACGTTCTATTCACATGGGGTGCCGAAAAAGTTCAGGCTGAGATCAGACCCTCCGAACCTGTCCGGGTAATGCCGGAAAGGGAAAATCATAACTATGACAACAATTTTTTCAACAACCACTTTTTGCTTTTTAAGCCTGCGAAAGTATGTTCGCATTTTCTTTGTATTAGGCTTCCTATTTATTACTCACCTGGCTTTTGCGCAATATTATATCCTTGGCAGAGGGCTCGATGACGATGAAAACCCCTACGATTATGCCACTGCGGAGTTGCGTGGCGAGGGTTATCACGAACAGCAACAATGTACTGATCGTGGTGTTTTTAGGTTTGAAGACCTTAAATCAGGCTCGTATGAACTCGTGGTGATCACCGCTTATGGGATTCGAAGAAAAAAAATAGAGCTTCGGGGTAGCATTGATATTACACTCCATATCCCCCGGAATATCAAAATGGATGAAATCAGTGTAGTCGCCAGTGTCGCTGGAGAAAAAGAGCCGGTCACGCATGACAATCTGACTGCTGATGAGATTGAGAAACGAGATTTCGCGCAGGATATCCCTTTTATTTTGGAGGGAACACCCTCATTGGTAGCCACTTCCGATGCCGGTCAGGGAATTGGCTATTCCGGACTTCGAATCCGAGGTACAGATCCAACCCGGATAAATGTAACACTCAATGGCATTCCGATTAATGACTCTGAGTCACAGAATGTATTTTGGGTCAATATGCCCGATCTTGCCAGTTCTACAACTAATATCCAGGTTCAGCGAGGCCTAGGATGGAGCAAGCCCGGTGTAGGGGATCTGGGGGGTGGTGTCCATATCAATACGCTTGGCTTCAACTATGAGCCGTATGGAACGATCAAACTTGGTGGTGGTAGTTTTAATACCAAACGAGCCACCATCGCGGCTGGTTCCGGCTTAATCAACGGCCGTTTTACAATGGATGGGAGAATCAGCTACATTGCTTCTGAGGGATACATCGATCGTGCGGAAAGCAATCTCTATTCTATCTATGGGTCAGCTGGATACCACCATGACCAAACCAATCTAACCTTTGTATTTACACAAGGAGACGAAAAAACATATCAAGCCTGGAATGGTGTGCCTGAGCAATATATCAATGACCCGGACTTGAGAACGTACAACTCAGCCGGGGCAGAAAAGCCGGGAGAACCTTATGATAATGAGGTTGATGACTATCGTCAAAGCCATTATCAACTCCATTTTGATCAGGCGATCACGCCTTTTACCCGATGGACAAATGCCCTTCATTATACGAGAGGTTTGGGCTACTTCGAGCAGTATAAGGCAGATCAGGATTTATCTGCTTATGGTATTGATGGATTTTCCGATCCTTCAGATCTGGTGCGTCAGCGATGGCTTGACAATCATTTTTATGGATTTACCTCAACGCTTCAAATAGGTTCTCCGGGGGCGAGATACTTCATCCTTGGTGGTGCATGGAATAAATATTTAGGAAGGCATTATGGGGAAGTCATTTGGACAGAAGCCAATGCACCGATAGAAAATCTCGCACCCTATTATGACAATGATGCTGAAAAAACGGATGGGAATATTTATGCGCGTAGCAATACCAAAATCACAGATAACTTTAACATCACTGTTGACTTGCAAGGACGTTGGATTAAATATGCTTTTGAGGGTCCTGATGAAAACGGCGTTGCTACAGATCAGGAAGTCTCACATAAATTCTTTAATCCAAAATTAGGTTTCAATTATACTGCCGGCGAACATGGATCATTCTATGCTTTGACGGGATTGGTCAACAAAGAACCTAATCGGGATGACTATACAGAATCTACACCATTGAGTCAGCCTAAATCAGAGCGCCTTTGGGATACTGAAATTGGTTATAGATATCAAAAGCAAACGCTGCGGCTGGAGCTGACAGGCTATATGATGAAATATAAAAATCAACTTGCCTTAACCGGTCAGTTGAATGATGTTGGAGCATATACAAGGGTCAATGTGGATGAGAGTTATCGTCTGGGGATTGAAGCAGTCGCTACCTTTAAACCGTTTAAAGATTTGAGTGTGACGGGGTCAGCGACGTTCAGTGAAAACAAAATCAAGGCTTTCAATGAGTATATTGATGATTGGGATACAGGTGAGCAGCTCATTGTGCAGCATACGAATACAGATTTGTCTTTTTCTCCTTCTTTGTTAACCAATCTGATTTTGGATTATTCGATTCTTTCGAATGAGAAACATGCGCTTTCCGTTGATTTGGCCGGCCGGTATATTGGTCAACAGTTTGTGGACAATACATCAAATGAAGCTTCTGCGCTGAAGGCCTATAGCCTGGCTGACTTAGGAATTCACTGGACCTTATTCAATAAGATTGGAAAGGATATGCACCTGGGTTTTATGATCAAAAACATATTTGATTCTACATACGAATCAAATGGATGGATCTATCGATTTCAGAGTGATGGGTACGATCCTACGCCGGATGATCCTTATGCCGGATCCGAAACCGACGGTCGATACCACCTGAAAGGTTATTATCCGCAGGCCGGGAGATACTTCCTATTGCAGTTTACCTTGAATCTTTAATTAATAATTCATTGTAAAGCCTACTCGAAAAGTAAAAGTTGGTCCGTATAGGTATGGATCATCCAGAAGATTATAATGAATGGATACAAACGATCCGGCAGGATACCCTGTTGAGATCCCGAGTCCAACATACAGGTAATCCTGCCCGTAGGTAGAAGAAGTAATCTTCGTTTTATCTCCATTTAGGATATAATTTCCGAAATCATCATACTTGGGTCTGGATAAAAAGGCATGCTCATATTCTCCTTGGAAAAACAAACTTTGCATAAAAGGAGTTGCACCCTCCATTTTCATCAATGGTTTCCATCTCCCAAACAAGGTAGGTCCTGTATTAAAAGCATCATACTTCAGGCCACTTCCGGGATCTTTGGTATGATAATAATTCAATTTCACCATAAATCCAACGGCAAAACTTTCATCAAATCTGTAGGCAATATTCGGATCCAGACCAATTTGGTAAGAGTAAGAGGTGAAGTATATACTCCCCAAATTTACGCCCCATCCCCAATTGGAAGGCTCCATGGATTTAACCTTATCCTGCTTTTCCTTTTCTGCCTTTTCGGCTTCAACTTCTTCCGGGCGTACAAATTTCTTCTTGCCGGTGGTCTGAGATTCTCCCATGTTGACACAGCATACAATCAGGAGGAATGGAAATAAAGTTCTGAAAATGAGGCTCATTACGAATTTTTATAATGTGAAACCGACATAAAGACTGACAAATAGATAACTTTTTTGGGAAATTAGGAAATAATCAACTTACTTTTTATGTAAATTGTGCGCTAATCCCCGCCATACCATCCAAATCAACTACGTGAATTAACTATTCTAAGGATCAAATTGTTGTAAATACTAACTTATAAGCAAAATGAACAAGAAGCTATTTAGCACACCTCTACTACTATTCGTCCTGCTATTTTTCCAATTCTCCCTACTACAGGGACAGGATATCATCCGTTTCAAATCTCAACGAGCCACAGAAGCAGAATCGGAATCCTTTAAAGAGCATTTCAAAGACTACACGCTTGCCTCTCTAAATACGGAAAATGTAGCTCAATTGTTACAGTCTAAAAACTATTTCAGTGCCATCAATCTTTCTGTGGATGGTCAGGAATATAGCTTTTCGCTGATAGCGCATGATATCCGGGCACCGCATTACAAGCTACGCGCCTGGACATCACAAGGTAGTATCGAATTGCCAAGATCTCCGAATAAGACTTACTTCGGTTATACTTCAGATGGGCACCACGATGTACGTATTACAGCAGATGATGATTTTTTCAATGCCTTGATCGTCCTTGAAAATGATGAAATTTATATTGAACCTGCCAGAAACATTGTACCAGATGCGCCAAAAGGCTTATTTGTCATTTATAAATCAAGTGACAATCTGAAGCAATTTACTGAAGAATCTTGTGGTGTGACGACTACTCAGACACACCACCAGGGCCCGGACGATCACAATCACAGTCCTCAGCCACAAGGCTCCTCTCGTGCTTGCAAAGTATTGGAAGTGGCCCTTGCCGATGATTATAGAATGTATGATAGGTACGGAAGTGTTGACGATGTGGAAGATCATAATCTAGCGGTTATCAACAACGTCTTAACAAATTATGACTTCGAATTCAATGTTGATCTTCAGTTTGATATTGTTGAAATTTTTGTAGCTACCAACCAGTCAGAAGACCCATGGGATGACGGCAACAATATTAATGTAGTACTAGATGACTTTACGGATTGGGGACCATCAGGCTTTAGTAACACACATGATGTTGCAGGCTTATGGAGTGCTCGAAACTTCAATGGAGACGTTATTGGCCTTGCCTGGCTGAATGCAGTTTGCACGAGTATACGATATCATGTCATGGAAGATTTCACTTCCAACTCTGCGTTGCTGCGTGTTTTACAGGCCCATGAGATGGGGCACAATTTTGGTGCTTTTCATGATGCTCCTAATTCCGGATTTATCATGGCACCATCTGTCAACAATACAAATCTTTGGTCCAATCCTTCTATCAATAGCATCGACAACTACATCAACGGTGTCTCATGTCTTGCAACGTGCGGCATTCCGCTCCCTCCTGTAGCTGATTTTGATGCAAATCCAACGGAAGGATGTACTCCACTTGTTGTGAATTTTACAGACTTAAGTACCAATAGCCCGACTTCCTGGTTATGGACATTCGTAGGCGGAACACCGAGTACCAGTACCAATCAAAACCCAACGGTAACCTACAATGATCCGGGTTCGTTTAATGTAACACTCAAAGCAACCAATGCGCAAGGTTCCAATACGCTTACACTCAATAATTATATTGTGGTAGATGAAGCTCCTTTTGCTGATTTTGATTATTCCATTTTTGAATTCGAAGTAGATTTTCTAAATCAAAGCTTCAATGCAGATACCTATTTATGGGACTTTGGCGATGGTGAGACTTCCACACTAACCAATCCATTACACGAGTATGACGAAGATGGTTTCTATTCTGTTACACTCACAGCATTTAATGATTGTGGCTCTGATACGTACACAGTTACGATAGAGATTATTACGGAACCCTATGCTTTCTTTGATTCTGACCTAGTAGATGGTTGTACACCCCTGGAAATTCAGTTTTACAATTTATCTTCAGACAATTCAGATGATTATTATTGGGAATTCCCCGGAGGCTCACCTAGTTCTTCTACTGCCTTTGAGCCACTTGTCTTGTATGAAACACCGGGCATCTACAACGTTTCTCTCACTGTTTATAATGAAGCGGGAGAAGACACCCAAACTTCCAGCAATTATATAACTATTCATCCACAGGCCATTGCTGAATTCAGTTATACCACAAATGGGCTTCAAGTCATCTTCAATTCCGTAGGAAGTCAAGGAGATGATTACTATTGGGATTTTGGGGATGGTAGCTTCAGCTCATTTCAAAATCCAACGCATACGTATGATGAAGGCGGAATCTATCAGGTTACGCTGACGGTGACTAATGAATGTAGTAGTGAAGAGCTCACATTGACCATCACGCTCACCGGGGCCCCACAAGCGTTATTCACATCTGATGTGCAATATGGTTGTGCTCCACTTGTCGTTCAGTATTCTAACCTATCCGGTGGATCTCCAACAGCCTATAGTTGGGTATTTGAAGGTGGTGTTCCTGCTACAAGTAATCTTGCTAATCCTGTGGTGACCTATTATACACCAGGCTTGTATGATGTTCAGTTGACAGCCTTTAATGATACAGGAAGTGATGTCCTCTCGCTACCAGATTATATCGAAGTAGAATATCCAACGACTAGTGCATTTGATTATTTAGCAAATGGCTGGGATGTTAGTTTCTTTAATAATTCATCTCACGCTACCGGATATTACTGGAATTTTGGCGATGGTGCTGAGAGCGAGGCATCTGATCCTTTTCACAGTTACCAAGGTGATGGTGTTTACACAGTGACACTGATTTCTGAAGGAATTTGCGGAAACGACACAAGTACTACAACCTTAACGATTCAAACACCTCCACAGGCTGAATTTAGTTTTCAATCTAGTGGCACATGCAAACCTGTAACGGTTACCTTTGACAACAACAGTAGCCCAAATGCAACTTCTTTCTTGTGGTCATTTCCGGGAGGTTCGCCAACTTCATCTACACAAGAAAATCCAGTCGTAGTCTACTCAAATAAGGGAACCTTCAATGTTACATTAATTGCATACTCCTCCGGAGGAAGTGATACAATGATGATGAATAGTTTTATAACTATTGGAGATGTCCCAAATGCCCAATTTTTATTGGCGACGGATGAAACAACAGTCACTTTCAACAATACAAGTTTGAATGCGGATAGTTATCAATGGTTTTTTGGTGATGGAGAAACCTCCATCGAAGAAGATCCTGCACATACCTATGATGAATTCGGCACCTATATTGTTATGCTTATTTCGACCAATCAATGTGGAAGTGATACATCGATAGTTGAAATTGTCCTTTCTACTGTACCTAATGCATTCTTTGGATTTAGTTCACACACCGGTTGTGCACCATTCACTGTAAACTTTGTGGATCAATCACAAAACAATCCGACTGAATGGGATTGGATGTTTGAAGGGGGCACGCCGGCATCCTCTACGGAACAAAATCCAACGGTCACTTATTCGATCCCGGGCGTTTATTCTGTATCTCTGCTGGTGACAAATTCAGAAGGATCAGATGCGCTTCTGCTGGATGGACTTATTCAGGTAGGAGGCACGCCGGATGCTGACTTTGAACACGAACAAAATGAAAACGTGATCACGCTCGAATATCTTGGTACTGACTACGATAGTTTAAGATGGTCGTTTGGTGATGGTAGAACAGATACTAGTTTGAATCCAACGGCAGAATACAATGTATCAGGACTCTATCAGATTTCATTGATTGTCTTTAATCAATGTGGGTTTGACACCGCCTCTATTTGGGTGGACATTTTGATCACGGCCACACAGGATCTGAATGCCAATGAAAATGGATGGGAAGTAAGACCTAGTCCTTTTAGTCATGAGTTTACCTTATATGGTGAGCCATTGACTAATGGAACAGCCATAATAACCCTCATGGATGTTCACGGCAGGTTGATCTCCAGTGACAAACATGCAATACAGGCAGGACAAACTTCACTACACTTTGCAAGTGAGTCTTTGCCGCAAGGATTGATTTTTGTAGTCATTCAGGATGAGCAATCAAGAACAGTGTTAAAGGCACTACATCAATAACAAATAATTGTAAAATTAAAACCGCAACCAACGTTACTTTTGGTTGCGGTTTTTTTTACTTTTAAATCAAATACACTGCACATTTGATCAGATGTTAATGAAAAATTGGTGGCCGCTATCCTCCTTTTTGCTTTACTTTTTTATAGCCTGACTTGACTAGAAAATCTATGACTTTCTGTATGTGATTCCCCTGAATCATCAACTCCCCATCCTTAATACTTCCACCGGCAGAACAAACAGATTTAAGCTTAGAATGAAGTGCTTGCATCTCTTCTTCAGATCCTTCGAATCCCTGCACCAGCGTTACTTGCTTTCCTCCCCGTTGTTTTTTATCCCGAAGCACATACAATTGCATTTTAGCTTTGTCTTCAGCTGAGATCGGTCCTACTTCGTTCTCTTCCTTTAGATCGCTTTCATCCGGGACATAAGGTGCCATTTCAGGAAACAGGTCTTTTAAATTTTGTAAATCTTTTAATGGATCAGACATGATAAATGGATCATTGGTAAGTTTCACAAATATAACGCGGTTATTTTTCCCCTAGCCTTTGGCCCTTTTAATCATTTCTAATACCCGCAGAGCCAAATCATTCGAACCGAGTGAACTATTTGATATCACCACCACGCCTTTCGTCAATTCAGGAATAAATGCCACACTCACATGATGCCCCCCTGTTCTGCCCGTATGAAAATATATCATGGAAGTTCCGGATGGTACTACAAACCATCCATCTGCCAGCACATATTCATCCTTTTTACTCAGTTTCTTGATTTCTTTTTTCAAGTCCTTAAAAGAGGGTATTTCTTCAGCAGATACTTCTGAAGAAATATATCTTATAAAATACAGCACATCATTCAGATCAGATTTCAGTCCAAATGCGGTCGATAATGCGTCACTATGCCAAGATGGTTGAGGCCTGCCATCCATTCCATATCCTTGCGCTATTAAATCATCATTCACTGACCATCCGGTATTTAACAACTTTAATTTTCGAATAAATTGTTCTCTTGAAAATTCTGATAACCCACCAACCTCTTCAAACAACCAATAAAAAAGTGCGTATCCAACATGGCTGTAGAGAAAGGTGTCAGGAGATGATTTCATTTTTATTAAATCATCTGCCAATTGATTGCCATCATATGTGGCATACGGCATGCCTTCATCATCGGCATATTCACCCATGTTTGGAGGCCATCTAGGCAAACCACTTCGATGTTGTAAAACTTGGTCAATACTTAGTTGGTTTATATTCCCTTTACAAATAGAATCTGGAATGAATTGACAAATCGAATCATCCATTCTTAAATTCAGGGAATCCATTGCTTGCTTCACCAGCCAGAATACAAAAGGCTTTGTGACACTGCCCAGTTCATACAACGAATCAGGTGATAGTTGCTCCCCAAAACTACTTACATAGGTACTGTCGCCATCTATCACACCGACCAATATGCCCGGGACGATATCAAAATTGATATTGGCATCGTGCTGAATGATGACACTGATCTCGCGATGCAAATTATCATGCTGAGCCATCACCTGCAGATGGCTCATTAGGAAAAGCTGGACAACAAAACAGATCACTCTGAATCCTTTCATGTGCTGGCAAAAAACAAAGAATATTACAGCAAAGTAAGTTCTTTAGTATCTTTCTTTTAATATTAAGCCAATGACTTCCAAGATTCTCACATCAAAAGCAACCAAATTATTTATCGTTTTAGGTGGATTCTTTATCGCCAATGCGTTGCTAGCTGAATTTATCGGGATCAAGATATTCTCCCTTGAGAAAGTATTTGGAGTGGACCCATTGTCCATGACGATATTTGGTGTGGGTGATTTAGGCTTCAATCTAACGGCTGGTGTCTTGTTGTGGCCTATCGTATTTATCATGACAGATGTGATCAATGAGTATTTTGGCAAAAAAGGGGTGCGATTCTTATCATGGTTGACGGTTGGACTGATAGTCTATGCCTTCTTTATGGCTTTCATTGCCATCAAAGCACCTCCGAACGATTGGTGGCAATCGATCAGTGGATTGCGTGATGATCCGGCATCTTCCCTATCGGACATGAATCTGGCCTTTACCCGCATATTCGGGCAGGGATTATGGATCATCGCGGGATCAGTCATCGCCTTTTTAATCGGCCAGATGGTCGATGTGATCATTTTTCAAAAGATCCGGAGGATCACCGGAGAAAACAAAGTTTGGCTGAGAGCAACAGGCTCCACGCTTGTTTCTCAGTTTATTGACAGTTTTATTGTACTCATTATCGCCTTTTACATAGGTTCTGACTGGGATTTGGTGCGTGTACTGGCTATTGGGGTCGTCAATTACCTTTACAAGTTTACAATGGCCATATTACTCACTCCGGTCATTTATTTCGCCCACTTTCTCATCGATCGTTACCTCGGTCCGGACCTTTCTCAAAAAATGAAATCTTCCGCCTCTTCACAATAGTTTGCCCCACAAGGGGCAATGAATATTGGTAAGTTATATGTGAAAACCACCCATACATCTTGAAAATTCTTATAGATGAATGTCATATCTTTGGCCAATGCGATTGAAGAGTCTGGAAATAAAGGGATTTAAAAGTTTTGCGAACGATACACGCCTCCTTTTTGAAGAGGATGTGATAGGTATTGTAGGCCCCAACGGCGCCGGTAAATCCAACGTAGTAGATGCCATCCGATGGGTGCTTGGCGAGCAAAAAGGCAAAGAATTGCGCCTTGAATCTATGGGTGATGTGATATTTAATGGCACGAAGAAAAGAAAGCCCGCTCAAGTTGCTCAGGTGGCGATCACTTTTGACAATAATCTCGGTGTTCTCCCTTCGGAATATAACGAAGTCAGAATCTCAAGGCACCTCTATCGAAGCGGGGAAAGCGAGTACAAACTAAATGGTGTTTCCTGTCGATTAAAGGACATCCATTCCCTTCTCATTGATACAGGAATTGGTTCAAATTCCTATGCCATTATAGCCTTGGGCATGGTAGATGACATCCTATATGACAAGGATAATGCCCGGCGTAAAATGTTTGAACAAGCCGCCGGTGTGTCGAAATACAAAAAGCGCAAGCATGAGACCATGCTTAAGTTGAAAGCCACTACGGAAGATCTAACACGTGTCGATGATATCCTGAAGGAAATTGAATCCAACCTGGAATCATTGAGCAAACAAGCGAAAAGGACTGCTAAATATTTTGATCTTAAAAAGAGATATAAAGAATATAGCCTGACACTCGGTGCGAGAAATAACATTGAATTGCGAGAGCAATTTGCTACATCAGAAAAACAGATTATAGAACAAACGGATATCTATTCCGGTCTGGATGCAGCATTGACCTTAATGCATGCTGATCTTGAAAAATTAAAGAAAGATCACCTGGGCGATGAGATGTCTGTAAGTGCCTTTCAGAAAGAATTAAACGAACTGGTTTCACGGATTCGCACCACCGAAAACGAAAAAAATCTGGCAGAGCAAAAGATTGCTTTTATCAAACAAAACAAGCAAAATCTTGAAACCCAGATTGCGAAGGCAGATGAAAGAATTACACGATTTCAAGAAGAAATCGCTAAAGTTCAGTTGCAGTACAGCAATCAGGATATCATCCTACAATCACACAGAACGCTTTTAACAGAAGCACAATCGAAGCGAGATGAAATCAGCGCTCGCTATCAGGAGATGGTTGAAAACAGAGATCTGGCCAACCAACAGCATCAACAGTTTGAAAAGGATGTGTTTAACCTGGAGAAAAACATAGCTGTACTTCTCAATAATGCCGACATCATTCGGAATGAAAATAAAATCATTGCAAACGAAGCTGAAAGACTGGAAGAAGAATCCTCAAGACTCCAAATTTCCCTTAAAGAAGAATGGGAAAGAAAAGAAAATGCCGCTAAAGAACTTTCTGAACTAGAAGAGCAGGAATTAAAGCGATTGCGCACTATCAGGGAGTTGGAAATCAATTTGGCTGCTGAGTTGGATCAGTTGCGTCAAACACAACGCAAACTGGATGCGCGAACGCATGAAGCAGAGTTGCTAAAGGATATGATCTCCAACCTTGAAGGTTTTCCTGAGTCCATCAAGTTTCTCAATAAAACGCAGGATTGGAATGTGTCTGCCCCGTTGCTCACGGATGTCATCTATTGTGATCAAAAACACCGAGTGATCGTGGAGCAAATTCTTGAGCCCTATCTTAATTACTACGTTGTCAAAACATGGGATGAAGCTTCACGGGCCGTCAAATTGTTGAGTTTTGCACAAAAAGGAAGAGCAAACTTTTTTATCCTCTCAGAATTCGATCATAGCATCAGTACCAATGCCCACAAGGGGTTATCCCCTTTGCTGGAACACCTGCAGATCGAACCAGGCTATGAAAATCTAGTCAGACGTCTTCTTTATAACGTTCATGTCAGTGATGGCTCACCCCTTGATCAACAGGATCCATCCATTGATTTAAATACGCTGACGATCATTGACAAGGAAGCACAGATGATTCGTCGCGCCGGACAATTGACAGGTGGAAGCGTGGGTCTTTTTGAAGGTAAAAAACTAGGCCGTAAAAAACATCTGGAACATCTCGAAAAAGAGATCATATCTATGCGGCAAACCTGGAATGAAATTCAGGCGAAGGTACAAGTCTCACAAGCACAACTGACCAATCTGCAAGGCGTTGACATCAGTGATCAGTTACAAACTTTGCGTAAGCAGGCAGTCCACCTGATGCAATCCTGGGCAGAGATTAACTCCAGACTGCAACATATCACAGAACGCTCAGAAGAAAGCAAACAGCGTACGACAAAAAACAATGACACCCTCAATGATATCGAGGTAAAAGTGCAGACGACCACCGACGAACTCGAAGACAAGAAAATTAAATTCAAAGATTACGCAGACACTAAAGATCAGACTGAAGAGAAGTACAAACTGATACAGGCTCAACTCAATGAAGCGGAAGCTGCTGCCAACGAACTTAAACTTGAAGAAATTCATATTGCTAACAAACTTGAAAGTTTCGGAAGGGAATTGAAATATAATTCTGATCAAAACGAACAAATCAGTCAAACGAAAGAACAAAACAAACTGCAGATTGAAAGTGAGTCTGTTGCATTAGAAAGCATGACGCAAAAGGTGGCAGAAATGTCCACCTCTCTACAGCTGCAATATGAGGAAAAGAAATCCAAAGAAGTTCACCTCACAGAAGTGGAACAAGGTTACTATCAGCAACGCAATGAAATCGCTAAAGCCGATGAAACGATCAAAGTAGAAGAAAAAAAGCGCACCAACCTTCAGATTCAAATCAATGAATTAAAGGATAAGCACAATCAACTAAAATTCAGACTCATTGCCATTTCAGAAAGAATGGAAGTTGAATTTGGCGTACGCTTAGAAGAAATAACAGAAGAGCATTTGAATGAGGAGCTGCCATTAGAAGAGCTGGAAGAAAAAGTGCTTCGTCTGCGCAAACGATTAGAGAATTATGGCGAAATCAACCCGTTGGCTATTGAAGCCTATGAAGAGATAAAGATTCGTTATGACAACATCAACAACCAGCGTCAGGATATCCTAAACGCTAAAGAATCCTTACTCGAGACAATAACAGAAATCGAGGAAACAGCTACTACACAGTTTCTTGAATCCTTTGACAAGGTGCGTGAAAATTTTGTTGAAGTATTCCGAAGCTTATTCACGGCGGATGACAATTGTGATTTGATTTTACTCAATCCGGAATCCCCACTTGATTCCAATATTGATATCATTGCCAAGCCGAAAGGAAAGCGACCTAAATCGTTGTCTCAGCTTTCGGGTGGTGAGAAGACACTGACAGCGATTGCTCTTCTCTTTGCGCTATATCTGATGAAACCTGCGCCCTTCTGTATTTTTGACGAGGTAGATGCTCCATTGGATGATGCCAATATTCAGAAATTCAATAAGATCATCAAGAAATTCTCTACGCAATCCCAGTTTATCATCGTGACGCACAATAAGACTACGATGGCTGCTGTCGATACGATCTATGGCGTGTTTATGGAGGAGCAAGGGGTCTCCGGGCTCAGCCAGGTGGATTTCAGGGAGTTTGAGGATAAGGATATTCTCGCATTGCAGAACTAGGAGAGGTCATTGATTATACTATTCTCATTGTGTTGAGAGCGTTTTCCCGCTAAGCGGGATTAAGCACCGCTGGCACTGGTTGTTGAGACTCGCCGTTGCCAATTCCGATCGATCTAAAATGGTCTCTTGCGCCATTTCCGATCGATCGGAATCAGCGACGGAGCGCGAGCGAAGGGGTTTAGTTTTTTGATAGTCCTGTGTGGCATGCCTTCGGATTAAAGTTGGGCTTCAGGTTACTCCAACGACTTGTTTATGAATTGTGGATTAAGAGGCAGAAAAAAGCTTTCCGCCCTCGATCCCTACAGAATCGGGACGGGAGAACGCAGAGAAGTTGCATAAACATTTAGAGTAACGCTAGTTTTATTTTTGCTTCTCTCTCTTTCAGCCTTCCGCCCTTCTGCCTCCCGATCATCGGGAGCACTTCGTTTTCTGCCTTTCTGCCCATTTCCCTAGATTCTGAGCGGCTTATACATTATTTTTATTAACTTCCATGTATAAATTCCGCAAATATGGGCTGGCGAAGACTAAATGGCGAACAAATCAAGGAAGACATTCTGAGTGCTGTCAAACAAACAGTGGAGGCTGAAATGGCCGCCGGTTATAAACTCAAGGTCTGCATAGGCACGGATTCACAAGTACGGGGCACAGTGATCGAATTTGCTACCGTGATTGTTTTTCTGAGAGAAAAGAAAGGCGGTTTTATGTTTATCCACAATGAAAAATTAGACCGTTTGATGAGCCTTCGGGAGCGCATGATTTCAGAAGTATCTAAATCAGTGGATATCGCTTACAAACTTTGTGGGATGTTAGATCGATATGATATTGGACTGGAAGTACATGCAGACATCAATACGGATCCGCATTTCAAATCGAATGAAGCCTTGCGTGAAGCGATGGGCTATATTCTGGGTATGGGATTTGTCTTCAAAGCAAAACCTGATGCCTTTGCCAGTTCGTCGTGTGCGGATAAAGTCGTCTGATCAAAAGATCAATCCTCTTTGTGCGGCCTGGTTTCCAGTATGATGATCTCCTTTAATGAATCTCGTTTAGCTTTCTCTTGTTCCATTCTCTTTTCGATGATGGCTACTTCTTCTTGCAATTTCAATGGTTGACCATTCAGATTTCGATGCCACGTAACGATAATCACCTCCACCATATCATCGGGGGTAGAGACACCTTTCTGTTTCAAGTAATCCGAAATCCGCGAACCATCCTCAAGTCCCCAATTAATCAGCATCCATCTTCCCAGACCGAAATGAAGTTTTCGTCTGATAGAATTTTCAGGCGCCGCTTTAAAGTCTGCCAATCCTTCGGTGCTGGAGAGTCGATTGAGTTCGCTGAATGCATCGTCCAGATCCATCGGAATATAGACGCCATTGATCATTTCCAGTTTAATTCTTTTAGCATAATTAGCTTCGAACTCTGCTGGTGTTTGACCGTAAGAAAGCCCCATTAGAAAGAAAAGTCCAAGAAACAAGCCTGTTTTATACAATGTATTCATACCGGAAAGATAAACTATGATTAGCTTCAATATATTGTAAGCCTGAAAAGTTCCCCAAAAGGATGAAAAAAAGCGATCCCAAAGAGATTCGGACCAATATGTTAATTGTTCTGTTAGCACAGGCGATCCTTTATTCGGGCCTTTGGCTGTGGGATGAATATGTAGCCACATACTTTACACTCATTATTCCAGGGATTATTCTCATCCTCCTCTTGTTGGCCACTATTTCTGATTTCATTGAACCTTCGCGAATTCCAGGGTGGTATTATGGACTTATGCTGGTATCTATTGTCACCCCTGTGATCATCGGCGTTGTGTTCTATTATTTATACGATGGTCATTTGGATTGGCTGGTTTAAAAAGGCAGAATGGCGGAAGGGCAGAAAGGTGTAGCTAATTTAAAATTACGAAATGCGAAAACTTAAACTTTCCCTAAACCCTCTCAACAACATGTGCCGAAGGCGCATCGTGCTAAACTCTCTCAACACAATGATTTCCGATTTTCACTTTTCGTTTTTCACTTTTCACTTCACAGAATCCCTATCGTCACCCCATCTCCACCCTGCTTTTGCTCCGGATGTGAAATTTCTTTAAAGGGATATTTTTTCATGCGGCGGCCAACTAATTGACGAAGCGCACCAGTTCCTTTTCCGTGAACAATTCTGATAATTGTTTCATTGCTCATAAAAGCGGCATCAATAAATCGGTCCACATAGTTAGTAGCCTCCTCGGGGAGCATGCCTCGGATATCCAGTTCGTTGACAAACTTCGTGTAATCGGAAACATCTTTTGTGAGGCTTTTCTGCGTAGTAATTTTAATCGGTGCATTAGCAGGAATCAATTCTGTTAGTGGCATGGTCATTTGTAGTTCACCAATGATCACGACAGCGCGATTTTTTGTGATCCTTTCCACTACCCCATGTTGCTGGGTGGATTTAAGTTTTACATGATCGCCTTCGAGAAAATCTCTTTTATAATCATCCTTCTCCACTAGCTCTTCAGCAATCTCCTCTATCTCTTCACGCACTTCACTGTGCTTTTTCTTTAGTGCCTGAACTTGTGCTTTCGCCTTTTCTACATCCTTATCACTCTTTAGTTCCTTCAGTAGTTTGTTCATCTCACGACTATACTGAGAAACTTCGTTGAGCGATTCTTTCTTCTGATCAATTTTAAATTTCTTGCGCTTTATTTCAAGGTCTAATCGCAACTGATCATAATTACTGATGAGCGCGTCTAGTTCTTTTTGCTTGCTTTGGAGCTTACTGATTTCATTTGATAGTTTCAATGTCTTATCATCAAGATCATGAATCAAATCTTCCAGTTCGATAGTTTGACTTCCTGCTTTATCCTTCGCATACTTTATCACTTCAGGTGGCAAACCGGTTCGCTCCGCTATTTCAAAGGCAAAAGAACTACCGGGTTTTCCAATCTTTAGTTTGTAGGTGGGCAGGATCTTATCTTTATCAAATAACATCGCGCCATTCACTACCCCTTTGGTATGGTGTGCATACATTTTTATATTCGGATAATGCGTAGTCAGCACACCAAACGAATTCCGCTTTACTAAAACATCGAGAATCGCCTCCGCGATGGCACCACCAATTTTTGGATCGGTCCCTGAGCCAAACTCATCCACAAGTATCATGGTAGATTCATCTGCAGCATTCAAAGTTTCTTTCATGTTCTTTAACCGAGAACTATAAGTAGAAAGATCCTCTTCGATCGATTGTTGATCGCCGATATCCACACATATTCGTTTCACGACACCGATCACCGTACTTCCATCGACCGGCAGCAACATACCACATTGAGCCATCACTTGAATCAGTCCTGTTGCTTTCATCAAAATCGATTTCCCACCGGCATTGGGGCCGCTTAAGATCAACAATCTATTGGGTGGATTCAGGATAAGATCAAATGGTTCTACTGTCTTCTTCCGTTCCTTATTCTTTAAATAAAGCAACGGATGTCTGGCATGCACCAAATGAAGTCTAGCAGATGCTTCCAGCTTTGGTCTTTCGCCTCGATAACTCAATCCAAGCATGGACATACTCTGGATTAAATCCCAATGATGGATGAGCCTATTGATATCATCAATATCCTCTTTATGTGGTCGCAGAAAAGCACACAGCTCTTTTAACAGTCTGAAAACTTCTTTTTTAAACTCCGCTTCAAACTCAATTATATTATTGTTGATCTCTACAATCAATTCAGGCTCAATAAAAACGGTTTTACCTGTGGTCGATTCATCATGGATGATGCCTTTGATCTTACGCTTAAATTCGGCATGTACGCACAATACTCTCCGTCCGGAACGAACAGACTCCACCGTGTCGGTTAGGAAGCCATCCCCTTTGTATCTTGAAATCAATCGAACAAACTCTCTGTTCAGCTTTGAAGCCTCTGCTTCTTTAGCTCTTGAAATAGCGAGAAGCTCAGGTGAAGCATCCGGTTTCACATCTCCTTTTTCATCCAGGATCTTGCGAATGACCTTTATCATGGACGAAGGATCCACTGCACGATCTGTCCATTGAAAGATCGCCGGAAAGGCTCTTCGATGATCCGGTTTAGCAAAGAAAAAATGGATCTGTTGTACTTGTTCCATTTGCCTTCCGATCTCATGAATATCCTCTTGAGGCAATACGTATCCATCGACCAGCAGATGATCCAGTGATTCCGAAAAATCTTCATAGATACCTAATGCCGGTCTGTTCGATAAGTTGGATATTTCAGCATATTCACACACCTGATCAAGGCGATACTGGATATCCTCAATCTCCGCGAATGGATGTAGTTGCATACAAGCCTCATGGCCGGCGCTCCCACGAGTATACCCTGCGAGGATCTCACGAACCTTGTGGAATTCTATTTGCTCTTCAGCTGCTGTACTTATATCAACCAGATTGGACATGGAGGCACAAAATTAGAATAATGTTTTATAACCGTTCAAATAGACGCCACAAGCGCTCATTTAACCTATTTATCAATAAATAATGTGGAATTTACCCGGTCAGCTGTTATCCAAGGCAATTTCTACTATCTTTCGAACTAAGAATATGTAAACGAATATGGCATCCAACAGTTTAGGTCGGCTTTTTCAAATCACTACTGCAGGCGAGTCTCATGGTCCTGGTCTGGGCGTTATCATTGATGGTTGCCCCGCGGGCATTGAATTAGACTTAGCATTTATTCAGAAAGAATTAGATCGCCGTCGTCCGGGCCAATCTGCGATCACGACGCAAAGGGATGAAAGTGATCTTTTTACGATTGGATCAGGTGTCTTTGAAGGTAAAACTACCGGTGCACCTATACTGATCACTATCAAGAACAAAGATCAACAGTCAAAGGATTATGATCATGTGGAACAATCTTTCCGACCATCACATGCGGATTACACCTACTTTAAAAAATATGGAATTCGCGATCATCGGGGTGGCGGTCGTTCATCCGCAAGAGAAACGGCCAATTGGGTAGCCGCAGGTGCTATTGCCAAAATAATATTGAAGCAATCCGGCATTGATATTCATGCCGGTGTTACAAGTGTTGGCTCCGTGGCTGTCAATATACCACACACATCATTTGATTGGTCACACGTAGAACAAAATCCGGTGCGATGTCCTGACCCGGCTACAGCGGTTCTAATGCAATCGTTGATTGAAGAAGTCAGAGATGAGGGCGATACGATTGGTGGCATCATCACTTGTGTGATTGACGGTTGTCCTCCCGGCCTTGGCGAACCCGTATTCCACAAACTTCACGCTGATTTAGGTCAGGCGATGTTGACCATCAATGCTTGTAAAGGTTTTGAATTTGGATCAGGCTTCAAAGGCACGTCGATGAGAGGAAGTGCACACAATGATGTGTGGGAAAATATGGACGACCAAACAAAAACTACCACCAATAATTCGGGTGGAATACAAGGAGGTATATCAAATGGGATGCCGATTCATTTCAGGGTCGCATTCAAACCTGTTTCGACATTAATGACTTCTCAGAGCAGTATTGATGCGGACGGAAATAAAATCACGATAGAGGGGAAAGGAAGACATGATCCTTGTGTTGTACCGAGAGCGGTGCCTATTGTTGAGGCAATGGCTGCTTTGGTGTTGGTGGATCATTTGTTGATGGCGAGGGTGTATGGATAAGGTTGAACGGTTAAAGGTGAACGCCGTCTTCTGATATCTATTTTGCTTCTCTGTCCGTCTCTACAGAATATGCAATAGTCCACAAAAATCAGAACCACACGACATTTCCGATGCATGGAGTTTGCTCCAGCATCTCTGTTTACCATGAAGGCGTAACGCAGTGAAGTCCTTCATGGTAAACAGAATTCACTATAGAATACAAGTCGTTGGAGCAAACTCCAACAACGGCTAGTCTGATGATGGCCGATGCATGGAGTTTGCTCCTGCATCTCTGTTTACCATGAAGGCGTAACGCAGTGAAGTCCTTCATGGTAAACAGAACTCCCTATAGAACACAAGTCGTTGGAGCAAACTCCAACAACGGCTAGTTTAATGTTTTTTTTTCAAACTTCACCGTTCACCCTTACTTTAAACTCGTAATTCTCACATTCGTAATTCGTAATTAATTATTTCGCTTCTCCCTCCGTTGCTTCGCCCATCGTTCATTAAATGGCCACTCGCCTACTGGAATCTCACTCAGTTTTTCAAGCCTGATTTCTTCATCCCAATCACCATAGAGATTCGAAAACAAATCTAGGCCGATAAGTTCTTCCAAACTATCGATAGAGACAACATACCGGTCCAATGAACCCGGGTTGTCTGTGTTCTGATCAAATAGAAAAGCGATAACCTTTGGCTGCTTATTCTGCACCGTGAATATGGCTTTGTAAAAATACTTAGGCACCAGAATTTCATTGTCTCCGATGGTTGTAGTTGCCTCTGAAAAAACAGGGCCGGCGATCACCGTAATACTTTTATACCGTCTGGACCAGTCCCTGACATTGTGCTCCAATTCAAGCCATATACCATCATTAAACTGCGCTCGCATCGGTGCAATATTGCTCAGCAAAAAAGTAGCATCCATGGCTTTTTTCTTCCACGCCATATCCGCCGAAGGCACCAAATGTCCTCGACTAAAGCCACTTGACTTATAGTCTCTGTAATGCCCGGAGCCGGTGACAATATCCGGATCCGGATTGAAATCCTGATGGCGATCAAATTTTCCCTTATTCATCATATCCACCGTGAGCTCATACGTGACCCATTCCGCTAATTCATATTCCTCCACATAGGAAAGACTGAAGGAGGGCTTATGATACACCACCCCTTGATTGGCTTCCGGATAGTAGGAAATTGTAGGCGCACCGGGCAATTCACCGATGGGCGTAAACTCATCCATGTAAAATAAGCCAAGAAAAATTAGGCCCGCAATAAAAAAAGCAAAGAAAACCAGCCTGTTGAATGCTTTTTTTCCGTATCTTTTATTATGACTTGGTATTCTGAATTCTCCCATAATGAAGCACAAAGTAATTAATGTAAATCGTCCATTGATTGTATCTTGCGCAAACCATTGAAAACAAACCGCCGAATGAAATTTATTTTACCCTCCATATTTAGCCTTTTTCTTGCAACGACAACTTTTGCACAATCAGGGCCTTATATGTTTTCAGGTACCGGATTTCTAGGCAATGGCCAGATAGGTATTCTAACGGAAAATGCAGAGGCCGGTATTGTACTACCCGCCTTATTAGCCTCTCGCGAACGCGGTGGATGGTCGGTCGCAGCAGCCACCAGAGGAGGCCTGAAAGATCTTACAGAAGTTGCCGGCACTGCCCACCTGGTACTCCCATGGAACGATCAAGTCGCCTTTGGCATTCAACACACAGGAATTGATGGGTATGCCGAACAAAGATTCACCTTCAGTTATGCCCGAAAACTTTTTGAACAACTCAGTGCGGCTGTTCAATTTGATCTCAACCGAAATGAAGCACAAGAATATGATAACATCATGGAAGCTTCCTGGTCGGTTTCATTTTTTGCGCCTTTGATGCAAGAGTTATCTCTTTCCGCTTGGTTGTATAATCCGCTTGGCACGGAAGGAACTTTAAATCTTCCATCGATGGCTAGAATTGGGTTGCTATACTCCCCTTCCAA
>JBBKXT010000050.1:0-2849 GCA_037969625.1 Saprospiraceae bacterium | reverse complement strand
ATCATAAAATCCAAAATGATGGTAAATTGAAGAAATGCGAGCAGGATAATGACAAACCGCTGATAACCAGTGAACGGCGTTGGTCCTAAGACAGAATTTTCTGGTGGATTTGTATGCATTGATTTTGCAGATACTGCCATAGTCCCCTCTAAATGCAAAATGCCCATCAATTGTTGGCAGAATGCTCATATTTGGTAATATTTAAATAACCGGGCTCAAATTTAGTATTCTTATTTTTGGCTTTGCTTAGTTTTTGCAGCTTTTAAGTAGTGACCGTTAGCCGTAAATCATCTCCATATGAAAAACTTAATCTTAACTTTCAGTCTCGAATAGACCCGGCCAGCTATGCAAAAACTATTTACACACGCATGGACTGTGCTCTGCGTTTTCATCGCACTATCCATCGTCATGCGTTTTTTTTCGTTCTTCCCGTCCGTGATCGATCATGATGAGTCGACCTATATGGTTATTGCCAGTGCCTTGTTAGATGGCAGTGTCTATTGGCGTGATGTCATCGATACAAAGCCCATTGGCATCTTTTTACTTTTCGCATTTTTCCAAACATTATTTGGCAAATCAATTCTGGTGATTCGCATTATGGCAGCACTATGGGTTGCATTATCTGCCTGGATGCTGTATTTGGTGCATCGGCAATTCATCAAACCCTCAGCGCTCCCTTTGAACAACAACACAGCGCCAATTGCCAGCGGAATCATATATATCTTCCTGACTTCTATTTTTACCTTTTATGGTGTGTCACCAAACACGGAGTTGTTCTTCTGTTTGTTTACCATAACAGCATTGTACTTAATTCTAAAAGATAAGCACCTTGTTTTAATATTTATTGCCGGGCTACTCTTAGGAACAGGATTTATAATAAAATATGTAGTTCTTTTTGACGCCTTGGCTATCGGTGTATTTTATTTGTGGTTAAAGAACAAAGAAGGTAGAAATTGGCAATACTGGTTTCCAAGGTGTGTCGTGATGGCCATTGGTTTTACAATACCTTTTTTACTTTCCTGGTTATATTTTTGGCGGATGGGTATGATGGAAGAATTTATGTATTATTCATTCGAACTTAGTGGAAACTACATCAGCCAACCACCTTTTCAAAAAATTATTGCTTTTATTTTTGATTTCCTTTTACGGTATTTCCCTGTTACATTTTGGTTTATATATTGTTCATGGAATAGGCGAGACTTCGGAAATGCTATTCCTTTACTAGCTTGGATGTGGGGATCTCTGGTCATTTTCATCATATTACTTCCAGGCAAGTTGTTTGGCCATTATTTCATTCAATTCATGCTTCCATTAAGTCTCTTGGCAGGAAGTTTTTTTGATTCTCGTCGTGTACTACCCAAGTCCCTAGCCTGGATGACAAAACCAAGTATTGGTTATCCAATACTGATCCTGGCTATTATTATAAATATTGTTTTTCAGAAAAAAGATTACTTCGACAAACGAGATTATCCGCGCGAAATCGCTGCCTGGATGAAAACGCGTTTATTGCCGGATGAATTGATCTATACTGGCAAATACCAACAGATCATCTATTTGCTTACAGACACAAAAGCACCTACTCCCTATATCCATAGTTCGCTAATTTGGAGCGAAGGACATAATTACGCATTACAAATAGATCAAACTGTTGAATGGAAAAAAATATTACAACAGAAACCTCGATTTATCCTTATTGAAAAAGAATCTGTTTCCGGCCAACCGTTCTATGACCAGGTCTTGCTCAATTATAGCCTGGTCCATACGTTCGAAAATGAAATCAGAGTATATGAAAGGTTTTAAACACCTATCGACGCATTCTTTTTAGATTTTTTTGCCTTTACCAATAAAAAAACGTCCAGATAAACCATCAGGAGCAATAAGATCATCGCAGCTTCCAATGCATAATTCCATGCTTCCGCGTAGGGTTGTGGTGCGTAACCCAACTTGAATAATGATGCGCTATAACCGGAATAATTTCCAAACGTATCTCCATCCGGACGAACCAAACTAAAAACTAAAAAAGTGATCCCGGATAAAAACAGAACAGGAAAAAATCTCGGATTCCATTTAATGGTTCGCACCATTGCCAATACATGAATGTACATGGCAGGAATCAACAAGACAATAAATATCATCAAATACCAGCCGAAGCTAAAGACGAGGATAGCGATCGCTATAATCGATATCAAGGAAGCAATGATGGCGATAATTGATTTAGGCATTGTCTGAATTTTCCATAGCTGAATAGTTGTTCGGCAATAGTGCTTATAAAAAGTAAATCATGCCGAAATCATTTTCGCCATCACAACGCCATTAGTAGTAGCGCTTGCGAATAACCTGAGCAATATATTTTCCAAGGCGCATGACTTGTCTGGTGTAACCATACTCATTGTCATACCAAACATACAAGACAATGCTTTGACCATCCGGGTGTATTAAGGTAGCTTTTGAGTCAAAGATAGAAGGACAGCTATTGCCGATAATGTCACTGCTCACCAGTTCATTGCTGATCGAGTAATTAATCTGTTCAACCAGATCCCCTTCCAGTGAAGCCTTTCGCATGATCTCATTTACTTCCTCCAATGTAGTTTTTTTGGTGATCTGAAGATTCAAAATCACCAACGAACCATTCGGCACAGGTACACGGATAGCATTTGAAGTAAACTTTGGACCAAGCCCCGGAATAGCCTTATCTATTGCCGAACCTGCACCGGTCTCTGTGATCACTAGATTGGTGGCTGCACCGCGTCCTCTTCTGTACTTCTTGTGCATATTGTCTACGAGATTCTGGTCATTGGTGTAAGCATGAACAGTTTCGATATGGCCTTTCTCGATGCCTAGTGTATCGT
>JBBKXT010000049.1:0-7422 GCA_037969625.1 Saprospiraceae bacterium | reverse complement strand
CAACCCATCCAAACGGCAAGCATAAAACCCAGCGCAGGGAGGAATTTTAAACTACATAGATTCGGCCTATTCATATTAAACATCCTGACTCTTATTTCCTTCGGATGGAACCGTATAATGATGGACTACACGTTGTGGAAAAGGAATTTCAATACCTTCTTTATCAAAGGCAATTTTAATTCGTTTTCTTAACTCTCCTGTGGATTCCCATTGCCTTATGGGGAGCGTTTCGCCAACAATCTTGAGGATGATTGCCGAATCCGCAAAATCCTGAACGCGGAGAAACTGGGGTGGTAGTATAATAACATTTTTCCAAAGCGGATCTTCCGATAATTCCATCCCAACACGATTTACTACTTCTATCACTTTTTCCAGATCTGCATTATAGGCTATTCCAATATCCAGGTTAATGCGCGAAAAAATTTTAGATGCATTGGACACACGATTGACATCACCGTGTGGTACGTGATGTACCACACCATCCAAATCTCTTAGTCTAGTCATGCGGAGGCTGATATCTTCCACTTTTCCTGTAGTTTGATCCAGACTGACCACATCTCCGATTCGATATTGATTTTCCAGTATAATAAAGAATCCGGTGATAAAATCCCGAATCAAATATTGTCCACCAAAACCCAGTGCTAAACCTACTATACCTGCGCCAGCTAACATTGGACCAATTGGAATCGTCAACTCATTAAGCAATAACATGACGGCAACACTTACGATCACCAATCGAGTCGTCCAAATAAATATCTTGATCAACGTATCTTCTCTTTTCATCTCGGCATCCTCAGATTCATGAAATTGACCAATAACAGCAGCCCTTACCACTTTTACAATAAATCGTTTTGCTAAATAGTAAAGCAGGACAGAACCAAAAACGACAAAAAGGATACGTGGCACATGATCATACAGCCAAGGAACTATTGCATTGACAAAGAGGCTCCATTCGTTATTTAATTCTTCCATAGTTTGTTGCAAATAATATTTGATTTATCATGTTATAACTTTCAGACTGATCTTGTGATCCTTGTGCATTCGAAATAAAAAAAGCATCCAAAGGACATTTGAATTAGTCTCTCTTCAAAATCAGCGTAGTGCTTATTGGATTTGATAAAACAAGGCGGTCATCGTCTACTTTGAATTGTGTGGAAAACTGAAGTGCATTCAAAAATTCGTGCTCTATCTCCATCTGATCACAACTCATTTTCGTTGAAACAAAGTCTGTAAACCGCAGCAAGCTCCATTCAGAAAAAATTCTTCCACTGACTTTATTACATCCGGCAAACCCTGAAAAAAAGTTTCTCGCCGGTTCTATATCTACGGATGGCAGGTTGCCGTCAACTTCAATATCTTCCACTGTTTTGCCGTTCATTTCATCTAATATCCACCGACCGGTCAGCTTTTCATTGGTTACGTAACGACCACAACCGTTAAATGTTTGGGGTTCTGTTGTGGTAAAGGTTGATATTACGACAGAAAGACTATAGGCGAAACTTTCATTAGAGCCATCAATCGTACAAGATTCATATCCAATAAATATCTGAATCCTGCCTTCTTCCATTGGAATGTCATAAAACTTCTGATCACCCTTCTTGTCAGAATCCACGTGGGGAACAGTGATCAGCTTATATCCAGGCACCTCAGACACGAATGAAATACTATCCGGGGCAATGCTCAACCGCCAAGCCGGGCTGAGACCATGGCCTTTAAAATAGGCGGCTGGTCCGGCAGACAGGGAAAAGTCATCGATCGAAACCGACTTTGCTGTTACATGGACAGGCGAAGTCGGTGGGCAGACAGCATCCTGTACAACCAGAAATAAAATTGGTGCAACCAGCGTAAATATCCAATTCATCAGAGGTTAAAGGAGTTGGTGAAATAATTCAGCTTGCAATTTAGTGTTTATGCGTCAATCTTAATTCAATATCTGCTCTACAGCGTGCCGTAGAAAAGTGTAAAACAAAATTGACCAGCTAAGAATGAGCCTGTTAGCACCATCCATCTAAAGCATTTTAGGCAGAAAGAAAGGCAGACTATTGGCAACCATCCTTTTAAAAACTAATTATCGAAAAAATCAAAATAATATCCTTAAAATGCATTAAACTAATTTGTAATATTTACATTTGCAAAACCCGGTTTTCTGGGTCACAACTTCGATAAAAACATGAAAATATTAGCACAGCCCATGGACAAGGGAAAGGAATTTCTATCTCAGCTCAAACTTTACAGCGATTATCTTAAGTGGGATCCAATACTGGGTCGATACGAAACCTGGGAGGAAGCCTGTGACAAGGTGCTTGATACACATTTGATGAAATATGGCAAGGAAATCACCCCCTTGCTGGAAGAAATTTCATCCGCCTACTATAAAAAAGAATTCTTGGCTTCCCAACGGAATCTACAATTTCGCGGAGATCAAATCATTCGAAACAATGCCAAGATTTATAATTGCTGCACCACCTATGCATATGCTCCCGATGTGTTCAACAAAGGATTCTTTGTGCTGCTTTCTGGCACCGGGCTTGGTGTTTCATTGAAAAATAAGTTTGTCAGCCAATTACCTTCTCTTTACAAAAGAGGCCCAAAGGTTAAATCCTTTTTAATACCGGACTCAATTGAAGGATGGTCGGAGGCTGTAAAGGTATTGATCAGCTCATTCTGTCATCACCCTTCATTAAATAATGAATATTTCAGACATCAAATTAAATTTGATTATTCCGAAATTCGTGCAAAAGGTGCACCGATCACCGGTGGTTTTAAAGCACCCGGGCCTGATGGTCTGAAGCAGTCTATAGAACGAATCGAGACTTTGCTGAGTCAGTATATTGGTGAAAAAGAAAGCGCTCCATTCAAATCAATCATTGCATATGATGTATTTATGCACATCTCTGATGCCGTACTTTCCGGTGGTGTGCGTCGCAGCGCCATGAATATCATCATGGATCGTGATGATGATGAACTCATCCATGCCAAAACCGGCCATTGGCGTCAAACGCACCCATGGCGCGCGCGCAGCAACAACTCTGTTGGCTTACTTCGAAACACATTTAGTCATGAAGAATTCAACGAGCTTGTTTCCCTCAATGAAGGGGATAATGATTTAGGTTTTGTCTTTATGTCCGATGAAGATGAAATGTTTAATCCTTGTTTTGAAATTGGATTTAATTTTTACGCACAAATAAAAAACAAACAAGAAGCTGCTTTTCAGTTTTGCAATCTGAATGAGCTCAATGCTTCTGCTTGCATCAATGAAGCAGGTGCATTTGACGAAGAAAAGTTTTACGACCTCTGCAGAAAGTCATCCATTCTAGGAACACTGCAAGCGGGCTATGCAGACTTTCCTTATCTCGGCAAACAAACAGAAGATATCGTTGCCGGTGAAGCATTGATCGGGGTATCAATCACCGGTTGGATGAGCCGTCCCGAATTGTTTAACGAAGAAATACTTCGCAAAGGAGCGAACATCGTCAAGCAAACAAATAAAGAAGTGGCGAGGCTATTGGGTATTCGCCCGGCAGCTCGAACAACGACCGTAAAGCCATCCGGAAATGCTTCAGTTATTTTAAAAACAGCTTCCGGTATTCATCCCGAGCACAGCATGCGTTATTTCCGAATTATGCAGCTCAATAAGGAAAGTGAGACTGCCAAATATCTGCTGGGGCACTATCCTGAAATGCTTGAGGAGTCATTGTGGTCCAATACCCAATCAGATTGGGTCGTATATGTTCCATGTAAAAACCATAACAATGTCATCGTCAAAGATGAGATGCATGGTGTCAAGCACTTAAAACTAATTGAACTGGTTCAGAATTCCTGGATTCAGGAAGGAAAAAATGAAGCGGCATGCTATAATCCACTGACCAATCACAACGTCAGTAATACAGTCATCATTGACAATAAAGAGGAAGTCGTTGATTATATTTATACGCATCAAGAGAATTTTTCCGCCTGTTCTTTTATTTCAGAATTTGGCGACAAGGATTATGCACAGGCCCCCTTCACATCGATCCTGAATACAGAGGAATTGGTCAAAAAATATGGTGATGCTGCGATCTTTATGTCCGGATTAATTGTCGATGGATTACACTACTTCCAAAATGACTTATGGCGTGCTGTAAAGCTCGTTCAAGATGCCGAATTGAAGATGAGTGGCACGCGGTCTGATGTATTGCTTAAGAAAGATTGGGTACGAAGAGTACAGCAATTCAGCCACAACTATTTCAACGGCAATCTAACAGATACGATTCATTGTATGAAGGATGTTCACCTCTGGCACAAGTGGGTTAAGATCAGCAGAAACTTCAAGTTGGTCGATTTTGTTGACATCCTTACTGAGCCTGAATACCAGGATGTTTCTACGACGAGCGCCATTGCTTGTTCCGGAGGATCGTGTGAGATTTAGAAGCGTAGGGCAGGAATTGAATTAGGCGAATCAAAACATTACCCTGAAGGGGTAACATATCTTAGCGTGGTGTTCAGCAGAAACAGATTGAAATATCACAAACCCAAAGGGGTGGCATTATTACAATCCCATCGACCAGACAAATCTCAAACCCCGAAGGGGTGGCATATCCCGGCGTGGGCCACACAGCCACACATAAAAGCAAAAACCCCACGCCAAAAATTTACTCTTAAAGTCACACATCGCATGTCTAGCGTCCCCTGTACTTCCGCTAGCGGCGGACGGAGTGTGGGGAACACTGTTGCACAACCACCTAAGGCGGTGTGCACGGTAGACGCTGCGCTCCGATCACTCCTCAAATGCGTCTCAGGACTCAACATCTCAGGTCTAGTCAAACACACTAACCTTTTTTACAAACGCCCCTTCTTTCGTCTGCACATGCATGAAATAAATTCCGGGGAGTAGGCTTGTCTTGATTTGTTCTGTGTCACTGCAATCAGACTGATTGAAAACGATTTCGCCCAAAGAATTATAGAGGGTAAGATTGAAAGAATAGCCTAGCAAACGAATTGCAAAATCTCCTGCAGATGGATTTGGATAGATTGAACATAAGTCCTCCTGAAGATTCAATTCAGTCGTTGCAGTAGTACAATCAAAGACATTTATATATTCCCATATTTTATCATTCAAAATCACAGGCACCTCGACCGATGAAGGGGCATCGCCCATACGGATCAACACAAGACCTTGGCTTGGTACAACATTTATGTACTGTCCATTTTTCCCTAAAGCAGCGATCATATCATCCGGGGCATTGGGCATTAAGCTCCCTGAAAAAACATTTTGCAAACCGGGAAGCATAAAAGTTTCTTTCCCATTCAACCACCACAAATAACCATACCCCTCATTTAGATTCTGCGAAGTATTGACCATTTGATTGAAATAGTTTGAATCATTTAAAATGGGCAAATTCCCCCAACTACCTTCGTTGAGCACCAATAAGCCAAATCGCGCCATACTGCGTGCCTTACTAAAGAATACGTTGTTATCATCCAGACGAACAAACAAACCATTAATACCTGTCTGTAACGAAACTTGCGAAAACATAAACCCATTCAAGGACTGATTGGTCGCCATATCAATGACTCCATCCAATAACGTATACGGGGCATTGTGATAAGCCCAACGGGTGCCAGGGGCCGCCAAACAAACCAAACAAGTATCGATCGTACAATATGGATCATCTACGCCATCATCAAGGCCTGTCGTCATCGTAAGTTGATGGCGAATGGTGATCTTCTGTTCATCACTATCTGAACATGAAGTCCAATCGCTACCAAGATATTGATAGGTCGAATCTTCTATACTTAAATGGCCTTGCTCCTGAGCGATCCCAATAAGAAAAGCTGTGAGTGATTTTCCGGCAGAAGCCCAGTACCAGATGCTATCCTGACCAAAAGGAGCAAAATATTTCTCAAGCACAATCTTTCCATCTTTCAGGAGTATAAAAGCATGCGTATTTTCCTCTTCCAACATTTCATAGAGGGAATCAATGCGTTCAGGACACCAACCAAGGTCAGCGGGGGGTATCGTCTCCCATTGATTCCCGATCGTGGGTGGGAAATAAAGCGACTGTGCCTCAAGGCTGAAAACTGCGCAAAAAATAATAAGCGAGGTGAGTAACTTGTTCATAATCAAAAATTTAAACTAATTTATTCGATAGAAAAATACAGAAAGTTTATTCATCTAAAAAAAACTAACATTATCAGCAAAATAGAACCACGAGACTTTTTAATCGATTACTAAAAAAATAAGCGCGACAGTTCCAACATCCATATTTAAGACAATAAAGACATCCTTATGTACTCTTACGAATGAAGTTAAATCCTCTATAACAATCAATTATGAAGCCATCACTATACAAAATAAGCAAGCAGTGACGTGCACATAGCTTATCAGTTTACTTGGAATACATGCTCATAAATGGCACCAGCTTTCTTTATTACCTTACGCATGATTTTAAACGACTTCCTATCCCATTCATCATACTTCCCTGCAATCCATTAAAACTATCTCAATAATTTCATAATTGGCTTATCCCATGTATACTCAAAAAGGTTATTTTTACGATCACCAGCAAGATCAAAAGGCAAAAAATGGCACACAAGGACTCTATTGACTGGAAGCGCATTTTATCTTTGCATTCCATACTATTCACTGTTGCCGGTGTATTGTGTCTTTCTTTTGCCTTACAAGGGTTTCTACTTCCAAATGAATTTATTGATGGTGGCGTCACGGGGGTATCCATTCTCGTATATAAACGAACGGGTATTCCTATTGGAATCCTATTAATTGCTTTCAATGTTCCTTTTGTGGTTATTGGGTTCAAAAAGATTGGAAAGTCTTTTGCTATTCAGACATGTTTTGCCATTTTGCTATTAGCCATTGCTGTCAATATTCCATTTCCGGAAGTGCCTACGCAAAATTTTATACTTGTAGCATTGTTTGGTGGATTTTTTATTGGCTTGGGAATCGGCCTGGCAATAAAAGGAGGTTGCGTGCTGGATGGACTTGAGGTGATAGCCGATTACACACATAAGAAATCCGGTTTTTCCACTAGTGAAATTGTCATGTTGTTCAACACGATACTCTTCATTATTGCCGCTATAGCATTTGGTCCTGAAAAAGCGATGTACTCCATTATCACCTATTTTACCGCGATGAAAATATCTGATTATGTAGTGGATGGATTTGAAGAATACACCGCTCTGACTGTTATCTCTGCCAAACATGAATTAATCAAAAGTATCATTGTCAATGACTTCAACAAGGCCATTTCCGTGTATAAAGGAGAGCGGGGATACCTGCCTACAAGCTTTGATGTAAAAAACGACTGTGACATTGTAATGACGATTGTTACCCGCCTGGAAATACATCGCATGCGCAATGCCATCCTGGAAAAAGATCCGACGGCTTTTGTTTTTATACAGAGCATCAAGGAAGTAACCGGCGGA
>JBBKXT010000048.1:0-7998 GCA_037969625.1 Saprospiraceae bacterium | reverse complement strand
TGCATTTAGATCAACAACGTCCGTCAATTCCTCCACTTCAATCTCCTCACGATAGGTGCTAAAGCAGCTGCCATTAGAAACGGTAAGCACTATTTCATATAGTCCGGGTTCTGCAAATTCATGCGTTGGATTTTGCTCTGTGCTGATTGGCGAGCCATCGCCAAAATCCCAGATCCATTCAGTGGCCATGCCGGAAGAAATATCCGTAAAGTCAACGGAGAGATCAAAAATATCTGCCAGAAATCCTGCCAATGGTCCCGGCTGAACATCTACTAATACCTCAACCGTATCACTGATACATCCGATCTCCTGTACATTCCAATCATAGAAATAATAATAAAAAGCAAGCTCATCGCTTGTGGCATTGGATTGATAAATTGATACCAGATTATCTATCTCATATGGATAGTTGGCGCCTTCATCATTCCGATATAGATTCTGGCTTACATTGGCTAATGAATACTTTCCAATGATTGGAAGTTCAAAGTCAAGCGTAACCCGATTTGAACCATTGACAAGCATTACATCAATCTCGTTCACGACCAGGCCACCGTCATCATATAATCGTATGGTGCGCTCGCCGTCTCCCTGTGCATACATCAGCACAGATACCAATCGCATCGGAGCAAATGTTTCAAAAAGTAATCTTCCTTCAAAACCTGAACTATGAATTCCGCCTCCTGCGAAGGAATTGTTTGGTGGTCCAACGGTACGTATGGAAACATCTCTGCCTTGTACCAATGAATATTGAATACTTACATCCAGCGCCGGCGTTTCAAATGGTGAGCCTGTAAAAACTACAGAATCCCCAATACTCCAAATAGCCAGATTCCCTTCAATGACATCAGCAGATAAGATCGTATTACTTCCTTCACACACCGCCAGATTTCCACTAACGTCCGGTGTCGGCAAATCTCCATAAAATACATCCATTGAGAATGTATCCGTACCAATATTATTCGTTACAATTAGCTGAACGGTATAAATTCCTTCGGTATCATAGGCATGGAAAGGATTTTCTTCTGTACTCGTTTCACCATCGCCAAAACTCCATAAATAATACTGCGGGATATCTGTTGATAAATCAGTAAAAGAAAATTTTCCAAAACAACTGATCATCACATCCGGCTCGAATAATGCCGTCGGAGCTACTGTTGCAATAAGGCATGTATTCGGAATTGAAAAATCTTCTGTTTCATCCCCTACCTGATCTGCACTTCCCTGGTCGGCATAAGCACCTAATCCACGTCCGGCAAATGCTTCCCAAATCAAACAACGATAAGTCGTGTCAAATAAGATTTCATCAGCTTTTAAGATCGCATTTCGTGCATCCACATATCCGGGATTACAGCCTTGAAGTTTCATCCCTTCCAGTACCAAACGCATAGCGATTTGGTTTCCGCCATTTCCTTCATACCAGTTTGCATCAAATCCTTCAAGATCAATCAATTTCCAGGTCATATCCCATATCGTCGAGCACCAAATCTCACCTATCGGATGCACATTTCCATTTCCCGCCAAATCTCCATAAGACTGTGAATTAATAGATGGATTTGTTGAATATGGAAAACGGCGTATGCCTTCTCCTGTTTCATCTGCTAAAGCATATGTTCCGATCGGTCGGGCATCTGTTCCTGTATCTCCGGATGTAATCGTTAGAATCAGACCCAACCAGTCACTCCAACCTTCCCCACCTTGTTCGCGATGAGAAAGACATCCGGTATTCGAAGGTCCACCGGTCAAACGATTAGAAACACCATGGCCAAATTCATGCAGAATAATTCCATTGTCCAAAGATCCATCCCGATCTTGTCCTGAATCTAAAATACCAATGCCCAAAGTCACTTGTACCTCCTCTCCGGTTTCAAGATTTGCTTTTAACATTTCACCATCTGCCTGAGAGATCATTATTGCAGGAATGCCGGTTGACCCAATGCCGCCCATGACGATTGGTGGAGTCGGTGTATCATTAACCACAATCACACCGATCGCTCCGGCGGTTTCAGCAGCTTTCACCTTGTTTATATATGGGCAGGCACCTTTATCTATAATTGCAATCTTACCTGCAACTTCATTCGAATTTATGATTGGTTCACATCCATTGGTTATTGGATTTACACCATCATCAATAACCACAACAAGACCCGTCAAAGGCGTCATTAAACTTGGTCCAAAAGTCGCCGATTCTGCTTTATAAAATCCTGCAATACCGGCAGGCGTATGGACTTCCATTGTAGTCTTTAAGGTAATAGCATTTTGCCACCAATACATTTGCATTCTGCCATTTCTTCCATCCTCCGGCGTCGAGAATCTTGCATTATTTACATCACCTCCATCCTGACCCTCAGCCAAAACATAGTCATCCCCTAATCCCTGGCCTGAATAATTTGTGGCTTGAAAATTTCCTGATGCTTCATCAAAACCATAGATGGCCAAAATGTCATGTACAATGTTATTCGTATAAAAAAGATTAGTCAGAATCGGGTTCTCATTTTCAATAGGAGGAAGTGCCAGATTTATTGGAAAATCAAAATTTAACTCAGGTCCACCATCCGGTGAATAGCCCGGTAAATTTGAACCGGAACGATCATCATAGGTGTACACATTATTCCCTCGTGTGATGGTATACTCCGATCCTTCAACACCATTCGTATCATGCCAGCCAAAAGGAGAGGAAGAAGCCCAGTGAGGTTTTTTAATCAACGATCGATCACCTGCATTTGGTGCTTCAACAGGCAGAGGATAAACATTATAAACTCCGGTATCCACGCCTGTTGTCAATAAATTAACCGGCAAAAGACCGGCAAAAGAAATAGGGGAGGAAGGTCCACAGGATTTATGACCCGGATGGCCAAAACTGCAATACGTCGTCCAGTTATTCTTTTCTATAAATTGGCCATCCGCTGCATCCAATCTTATGTTCCACCAATCATCACTTCCGATCGGTGCGATATTCACATTCCAGGCTAAACGCAACTCATCCTTCACAGGAACAAAAACAAGTTCTGCGGTGATATCTTCTTGAGATAATCCAGCGCTTGTAAAAGTATATCGCTTACGGTTTATATCCTCACCGGTTTGGCGTGGCGTCTCGCGCATATTTAAATTCAAATAGGCTGCAGCATGCTGAATCGCATCTCCAGCTGTCAATCGGGGATTAATGGAATTGGCTTTACTGCGTGCATCAGAATAAAACTTATTTGCAAAATGCAATACTTCACCATCGCGAATGACGACACAACTCACTGCATTAAAAACTCTGATCCCATCAATTTGCTGATTTAAATAGGTATAAGTTATCGCTGCTTGTTTGTTGTCATACTGATCAGATATGACCCATTGATCAATATCGGAATCTGTTAAAGCCAGTTTTGATTGTTCTTTTCCCAGATAAGTCGATATGGTCGAATGAAAACGCTGTGCTGATATGGCGTAACTAAGGCCTATACCAATGAACAACATTAGCAGGCGCAGGCATAAATAAGGTCTAATCATTATAAATCGGATCAATTATTAGATAAATATTGGAAATCTCAATGGAATTGGCATCAAAACTAATTCCTTTTTCCAATTTGGCTGTTTTCCTCAAGGTTGAATCCAAACAAGTGTCAGCAGACAGACGGTATTCGCTTTGGATAAAACCATGTCGGGGAAATACCGAATAAACAATTGCCCCTGAATATGGTTTCTAAATTGTCAATAAAGCAGAAAGGCCAGGGAGATATTGATTTCAATTTCTTTTTTAGCCACTGATTCTCAGGTGCTTCTCTCGGCGGGTGGGGTTATTCTTAAAGGAGGGTTCCATCCTTTATCAAGTTTTGTTCGGAGAAATATTATCTTAGGGAAAAGTACCGGGAACTTCATCCACTCGATACATATTCAGATGTAAATGAATAGCGTGCTTCTTAACTCATCACGCCTCTTGGCTAGCCTCTGGATATACCTTTAAGAAAAAACAATATCGTATTATAGAATATAAATTCAACTAAAAAAACTAAAATCACTCAATATTATGGACGTTCAGGATTTAAACGAAGCAGAAGAATCATTTAAGCGCGCAATCAAAAAAGGACCGGGCAAAAATTTACTCATTATAGGCATTGTATTGGTACTGCTGATTATGTTCAGACCATGGGTACAAATTGGTGCTGGTGAGCGGGGCATCGTCCTCAATTTTGGTGCGGTGCAGGATGTTGTCCTTGAAGAGGGTATGCATTTCAGGATTCCAGTTATGCAGGAAGTCATCATTATGGATGTAAAAGTCCAAAAGGTACAGACAGATGCTTCCTCCGCATCATCCGACCTTCAGGACGTTACACTTTCCGTGGCGCTCAACTATCATATTATTCCTGACAAAGCAAATCACGTATATCAAAATATTGGTATTCATTTCAAAGAGCGTATTATCGATCCGGCGATTCACGAAGTGACCAAAGCTGTTTCTGCGGAGTATACGGCTGAAGAACTTATTACAAAGCGACCTGAGGTGAGTGCAGAAATGAAAAATGTACTTAGTGAGAAGCTCATGGAGTCAAATATTTATGTAGACGCTGTTTCTATTGTTACGTTTAGTTTTTCCAGCGTATTTATGGATGCGATTGAAGCGAAGCAAACGGCAGAGCAGCATGCGCTGAAAGCTAAGCGAGATTTGGACAGAATCAAGATTGAAGCCGAACAAACCATTGCAGCGGCCACTGCTGAAGCAGAAGCTTTGAGACTACAGAAAATGAATATTTCACCGGACTTGATTGAACTTAGAAAAATAGAAGCCAATCTAAAAGCCATCGAAAAATGGGATGGTATTCTTCCAAATGTAACTGGTGCCGGAGCGATTCCATTTATTGGCGTTGAAGAGAAAAAGACCAGATAACACTTTTGTAAAAGTCTACTATAAGAAAACTAATAACTAAAAACATCCTCAAAGTCAATCGCTTGATTTTGGGGATGTTTAGTTTAAAGCGGATTGATTTTCAAAATATCTACCCAATAAAACATGCCAGCAAATATAAAATTCTTCCGGAATCCGATATTTGATTACACTTTGACTGGTTTGCTTCTCATTCAGTTGTTTCTCATCCCCCTTTTTCCAATAGACGCCAACCCACTGTTATTTAATCTAGTGGGCACACTGATTTATATTAATCTTGTACTGGTCATCAAGGAGTACAAGGATCAAATAGCGCTCATAGTATTTGTGCTTTTTGTATTGCAGTGGGTCCTGTTTTTTACCGGACATGATGTATTGAGTACGATTTCTTCACTCCTCAACATCATCCTCTTTCTGAATTTTGTCACCGTATTCATTTTAAGTCTTGCTCGAAGCAACCAGGTCGATATCAAAATCATCTTTCATGCCATCAATGGCTATCTACTACTTGGTGTGATTGCAGGTATTGGTGTTGAAGTCATCATGTTATTTAATAGCCATGCCATCTCGTTTCCCATACAAGATCTTGCCCTCAATAATGGTGATGATCGATTAGGGGTATACCAATACTTTGGATTATCCACTTTGACTACGCTCGGATATGGAGATATAATTCCCCTATCTCCGATTGCACGTTCGTTTGCTACGTTTATTACGATGACCGGACAGATGTATCTGACCATCATTATTGCGATGCTTGTAGGAAAATATTTGCGGCGTAAAGAATAGCGTTATTCAACGGTATCCGTCACAACTTTATAGGTTGGGTCTTCAATCACATTCACATCAATGATGCTATCGGCATTTTTCAAGAGGGTACGGCAATCCGCACTTAAGTGTTGCAGATGAATTATTTTCCCTGCCTTTTGGTAGCGTTCCGTCAGTTTATTTAATGCTTCGATCGCAGACATGTCTACGACCCTACTTTCAGCGAAATCAATAATAATCTCATTCGGATCATTCTGAATATCAAATTTCTCATTAAACGCCGTCACAGAACCGAAAAATAATGGCCCATATATTTCATAGTGTTTAATGCCATGTTCATCTATGCGCTTTCTGGCTCTAATTCGTTTTGCATTGTCCCACGCGAATACGAGCGCTGCGATAATGACACCAACGATGACTGCCAGTGCGAGGTTGTGCAACACGACTGTTACGAGCGTCACCATCACCATCACAAATACATCAGATTTAGGCATGCGATTGAATGTCTTCAAACTGGCCCACTCAAAGGTGCCGATCGCTACCATAATCATCAAACCGGTTAAGGCTGCCATCGGAACTTTTTCAATGAGAGAAGATCCAAACATGACAAAGACAAGCAGCATCACTGCGGCTACAATCCCAGAAAGTCTTGCCCGAGCACCATTGGACACATTGATCAAGCTTTGTCCAATCATTGCACAACCACCCATACCAGAAAACAATCCGGACAATATATTGGCGGCACCTTGTGCTACTGCTTCCTTATTACTACGACCTCGGGTACCGGTTATCTCATCAACAATATTCAGTGTCAGTAAACTTTCAATTAACCCTACCCCGGCTACAATTGCAGCGTACGGAAAAATAATTGACAGGGTTTCAAAATTCCATGGAATGGAAGGAATATGGAATGGAGGAAAACCACCTTGAATAGAAGCAAGATCCCCCACTGTTTTTGTATCTATATTAAAAAGTGCAACAATCCCAAAAACGACAAGAATAGCCGTTAAGGATGCAGGTACTGCCTTTGTGATTTTTGGCATTCCCCATATGATCAGCATGGTCAATAAAACAAGACCCATCAACATGACCATTGGTATTCCTGTCAACCAATCCCCCGAGCCATCTTTAAACTGCGTGAGTTGTGACATAAAAATAATAATCGCCAGTCCATTCACAAATCCAAAAATAACCGGATGAGGCACCAGACGGATTAACTTTCCCAATCGTAGAAACCCAGCAGTGACTTGAATCATTCCTGCCAATATGACTGTAGCAAAAATATACTCAACGCCATGCGATTTGGCCAACACCACAATCACAACCGCCACAGCCCCTGTGGCCCCAGAAATCATACCGGGCCTTCCGCCCAGCACAGCAGTCACCAGGCCCATCACAAAAGCAGCATACAAACCTGTCAGCGGTGATAAACCTGCAATCAATGCAAAGGCTACAGCTTCGGGCACAAGAGCCAATGCGACTGTGAGTCCTGATAAAACTTCTGTCTTATAATCTACTTTCTGATTGATATCAAAAAGATTCAAATACTTCTTCATCGTGCTCTTCTATAAAATATATATTCTTACCCATTTTAAGAAATAATCCTTGCTGTACAGCTTTTGAAGAAAAAAACAAAAAGCAAAAAATGGAGTGATTCTTACCGGACATCCTATCCAATGTGCAGAAGTAAAGGGCGCAAAAGTAGGTATTTATAAATTACAAAATACCAAATAAACACAACATAATTGGGCAAACTGCTCTATTCTATGGAATGCTTTTGTAAGCGTTGTGGATCAGGCTGGAAAACCAGTTACAAGGTCACTATCAGATCTAATAATTATCCTTCTTTTTAAAATCTCCTCGTTTCCAGGCTTGAATAAATTCTTTCCAGGCAAAAGCATTAAAAATATTCTGGGGTTTGATCTGTCCTTCGTAGTAATAACTCTGCGATTTTTGTTGCAGATATAAAGAAGTATGTTCTGTACCATCAGAAGGCAAATACTCTCTAAGTGCCGCCATACTTTTTTCAGATAAATTTTCTTTTGCCAGATCTTCCAGGTCATCATGGACATCCATGGCTAAAAATTCCTGTGTAAAAAAAGTCGCATCCGGCCAGGGGTATATGACTGCTTCAGGCAATAGGAAGGTATCTCTTGACATCACCTGAAAGATGGTATATCGATCCTGCTTTAAAGAATCCGGCACCGTATAAATAGCATCCTTATAGCCGAGCACAGAAAATACCAATGTTTCTTTAGGTCGAACTACAATCGAGAAAAATCCGGAAAAATCGGTGTAGACCCCTCTATTCGTTCCTTTCACACCCACCACAGCATAGGGTAGAAACATGATTTTACCTTCAT
>JBBKXT010000047.1:0-5795 GCA_037969625.1 Saprospiraceae bacterium | reverse complement strand
GTCTTCTTTAATTCGGAAGATTCATTGTTTTTATACACCATCATCTTTCCGTCTATCATCATCACACCATCCTCCAATTCAACGGTTTGATCAATTTTCTCCTTGGTCATCGTGGTTGCCTGGGACATCATAGTAGCAGAAAGTCCAAATAAAACGAAGCTTATTAGCATTAATTTTTTCATTCAAATTACATTTAAAGATTAATAAATACTGAATTTCACATAAACAGTCGATGACCAGGAGGAAGCCTGACAGCCTTCCGAGAAAAAAATGATTAAAAAATATGATTTGCTAAAAATGAGGTGCTGAACTAGAACTATTCTTCCTCCAGAAAAAAGACTGCAACACCTAAGAGGCCTTAGCGCTACAGTTTTGAGATTATCTTGCTTTTCAATTCATCATTCACAACCGGAGGCACTGATGATTCCTCAGTTTTGTTGAGGTGCTTATGGAGCACGGTATCTATGACTTTGCTTTGCGATTGATATGCTGAGCAAGCATCACACATGCTGGTATGCATGCGAAGCATCACTCGTTCCCTCGTATTCAACTTTACCATAGAACTTTTATCAATCAACTCACTTGCTTTTTTACAAGAAAGCAACAAAAGATTTATGACCTTCTTCATCATCCTATTATTTTAAACCAGTTTACTTCAAGACATTTTCGCAATTGCAATTTTGCTCTATGAAGTATCTGCCAATAATTAGTATCTGAAACTTCCAATTCCTGACAAATGAAAGCTCCATCTTTTCCCTCCATATACCTTAACTGCATAGCAGCAAACCAGTTTTCCGGTAATTTTCCCATACATGAATTAAGCACTTTTATAAAAGCAAAATCATCTAAAAGATGCCCAGTTTCTTCTTCCCATGCCAAAGGTCTTTCCCCGGGGTTCCACCGACCTTCCTTATCAAAAACAGAATCAATATTAATGGCATTTTTCCCATGTGGATCCTTATAAACCTTCCTGTAATGATCGCTAATCTTATTTTTAAGAATGGCCAACAACCAGGTCTTCGGATTACTATTCCCTTTAAAATGATGCATGGACGTTGATGCTGCGAGGAACGTATCCTGTACCAGATCTTCTGCTGTTTCCTTGCTATCTGTCTTATATAATGCCCAGGAAAACAAACTATCCGAATGTTCTTCTACCCATTTTTTGAGGGTGGTAGCTATCTCTGGAATTATTGTTTCACGGTTCATGAAGGCAGGTTTACATTCGTGTTACTTAGTATGTTTATCAATATCCTAAAAGCAATAATCATTGCTGTATTAATAATACGCCTGTAATCGAATTCCTTAGATTGGAGGAGGAAATAGTAAATGCATATGATCCAACAGGAAGAACGTCTGTAGTTATATTGAAATAATCATCATCCGACTCTTCACTAAATACTTCTTGTCCCTGCATGTTGTATATACGTATGATATGTGATAAACCATCTGCCTTGTCGAAATAGATTATCGCGTGATCGATGACCGGATGAGGACGAATCTGATAACCACCATTCTCTGATGAAAGAACATTTATGGACAAAACATCAGAAACACCAATGGAGCCTAGTTCCAAATAATAGTAATTCACGGCATTCGCAACCGGCATTGAATCCGTAAAATAGAAATTGACAGACTCAAACACACTCCCACAGATACCCGGGATATAGCCAACCCGTTCAAAACTGATGGAATCAGTAGATCGATAGATCTGAATGCCATTGCACGTACTTCCTTGGACCATTTGCCAGAACAATGCCACCTGACCGTTTAATTGAGACACTGAAAACTTCCCTAGCAACGGACTGCCTTGTGCCTGGGATACACGAGGTAAAACCCCCAGCATGAATATCAGGGCGAGTATTTGAGTGAATCGAAGAAATTTAGGCATAAGCGAATCTATAGCTCTTCTTAAAATAGAAAACAGCATACAATTGTTTTGCTATCTGGCGACAGATTTACAATATCAACCTAAAATCCTATTTCCATTAAAACAATATCTATTCAGCTTTAAAAAACCGAACCACCTCACTTCCGGTATTCAAAATATACATACCGGTAGGTAGGCCACTGATGTTAATCTGTTCTTTGGCATCTGTCAAAATTCCTGATTTTAGTTGCTGCCCATCCACACCGGAAATAATATACGGAGCCTGCTGATCAGTTTGTCGCTCAACGACCATAAAAGATCGAGAAGGATTTGGATACAGCTTGAGTGTCTTTTCACTGGAAATCGAAGTGGTGGCTGTAGTATTAATTAAGCCATGAATATCATACATAGAAAAGAATCGCCAAATCTCTTTTGAGGCATCCATATCATGGTTTGTTCCTGCACCACCAAAGGCTGTTCCCGGCCAGGTATGTGCTCCACCATTTACTTTATAATGCTCCACGACGACCCCATTATTCCCATTTCCATAATACATATGTTGCACGGTAGAGCCATCATTTGGATCTGTATCATCTATGTCAGTAGTGGTTGGCGTAGCATCCGTTTCATTGTAATTCGTCCAATAAGCAAGTCCTGAAGCTACAGATTCAAACAAAATATTTCCTGCATATGGGACAGTTCCATCTGCTGTTCCATGAATCTCCATCACCGGCGTTGGATGATCAGGGTTGCAAGAAGCTGGCGTGCCAATCGTCATAGCTCCGGTCACAGAAGCGATCGCTGCGATCCGATTACTGAGTTTACAAGCTAATTGATAACTCATAAACCCTCCATTAGACATCCCTGTACTATATACTCTGTCCTGATTGATGTTGTAAGCAGCAGAAAGTGAATCTATCAATGCATTCGTAAAACTCACATCATTCAAACTACTGGTACCCCACCCTACATTCCAGTGGGTACTACCTATCAAATCGACTGTCCCCATCGGCTGAACTACAATAAATCCCGCAGTATCAGCAATCGGACGAAAATCACCATAATGCATTTGTTCAAAAGCATTTGATCCATATCCATGAAAATTCAAGACCAGGGGAACTGGCGTCTCCGCACTATAATTTGCCGGTACATAGAGGATATACGTTCGCACGCGCCCATCAAACATGATAGAACCATCAATGGTTTGTTGCCCATATCCGACAAAAGACAATAAAAACAATCCAAATAGTAAATAAAATTTTTTCATAAGAATGGGTTTCCTTGATTTATAACTTAAATGTAGACAAATTATAATTAGGGGGAAGGGTTAGAAGGTTAAAGGGTTAGAAGGTTTATGAAAGGTTATAAATCGAGCAAGATTTGTCTAAGGTCTCAGGTCAAAAAATCTCAGATCAAAATCTGGTATCTAACCTCTTGCATCCTAAATCTCTGGGATTATTGCTCGAAGGCAAGTGGTCTATTCTACTAAAATTCCCATAAATCAATGCCCATCGTACAATTGAAATGTCCACACATGAATTCTCTCAGAAAGGATAACCTACCGCAAAGTTAACAGCCGGATTCCAAAAACTAAAATGAGTGGCCCAACGCTCATCTTCCGGCAGATAAGGCGTCCTAAGCGTATAACCGAAATCAAGTCGCACGACGACAAAACTAAAATCCCATCTCAAACCCCAACCGGTGCTTACAGCCAGCTGATTTGCAAAAGAATCAAACTGAAACTGACCATTTGGGCGTGTAGGATCTTCATTGAACAACCAGATATTTCCTGCATCAATGAAGAGCGCTCCTTTTAACGATCCAGAGATGCCAAATCTATATTCCAGATTTGCCTCTAATCGAATGTCCCCTGTTACATCCGTATACCCGGTTGGGGGCACTTCACTTCCAGGCCCGACAGATCGCGCAATAAAAGATCGGAGACTATTTGTACCACCGACATAAAATTGTTTGATATAGGGCAAGATTTCTGAATTGCCAATGGGCACACCTACCCCTGCACTAAATCTAGCGACCAAACTGGACTGCTGCTGCAAGACAAATTCATTTCTAACTTCAATTCGAGTCCGCACATACTGTGAATAAGGGACACCAAACATGGTATATCTTCCTAATGAATCCGTGGGTGTGTTTGACGCTGAAGAGATCAACTGAAGAATATTACCAGAAGCATCAATGCCTCCCTTAAAGAAGAAATTGTTCCTCTTCTTAGAAGGTGAATGATACGTAAACTCATATCCCATCCCAAAAACAAATTGCTCATCAAAACTTCGTCGTACACCGGGATTATCATTGAGATAATCGATAAACTGCTGGGACTTTGAATCTTCAGGGATACTGGTAAACACAATCTCCAAAGGTGTCACTAAATGATTTATACGATCCGAGCGGCTCCAATTGTATCCAATATTCATTACGACAGAATTGAGGCGATAAAGATCAATCCTGTTAAACAAATTATACCCTGCTGACAAGGTGGTTTTAGGTAAACTTTTCTCCACCGAATGAACAAATATCCTTGGGAAAAATCTCGGAAAAGTGTAATCAACACGCAGCCCCAGTTCATACGCGAAATTAACCGCTCGATCTACGATTTGCATTTCAAAAGAGCCCTTCAAATTAATCTTAAGCAATTCGGCTCCGTGATTTGCATTCCTGTCTGAATAACTAAAGACCATACCCGGCCCAAAGTAATTTGTCGATTGAAAAACAGTATTAAACTCTGCCGTATAAGCAAAACGTTTTCGATGCGATAGATACAACAACAGATCTAAATCACCTGTTTTATGATCCGGCAGAAACTTCATATTGGCGCTCCGCATGATCGGCAAATCATTAAAATATCTTAATGTATGAAGATAATTAGCGCGTGAATACAATTCGCCGGGTTTAAGAAACAATCCCTGTAGGAATGTTTCAAATTTCAAATCCTTCGTCTCAGAGATTAAGTAGTAACTATCTTGTTGAATTGTATCGACTTCAATTTTTTCGAGTACATTGTCATCATGGATATATACATTCCTGATCGTATAAGGTATTCTTGACTCGGGCGGCGTCAATTCATTAATTGTAATGACGGACCTTATTTGATGGTTTCCACTAACCGTATCTGCTTTAAGCAATACAAAATCCGGACTAAAATATACATATCCTCTTTCTTTTAATTCATTGTCAATTCTGATGCGTTCTTGCTTGACGGATTCAAGCGTGTAGATTTCGCCCTTTTCTAGCAACGATTCGGATTCCAATTCACCTATTGCTGTACTCAATTCAGAATCACCGGTTGGAAAGGCAACAGATTCTATTCTAAATGGATCATGCAGGGTCACTGTATACTTGAACTTCGCTTTCCTTTGGCTCACGCGTATTGTATCGAATCGCACATCGCTATTGAAAAAACCATTGTGAAACATTCGATCCTTTATGGTTAAAGCAACATTCTCAGGGGCTACTGTTGAAAGCAAAATCGGGTCAGCAATTTTACTTTTCCAAAATTTTCGCGTGCGTGCCGAATCAGACAACATATTCATTCTAGCTACATTAGGTCGCATCCAGAGTGTATGCCTGTTTGGATCCGGAAGCACTACCTGATCAATGATTCTTTTGAGCTTACCTTTTTCCTTATAGCCCCCATTCAAGTCCAATTCATAACCGATATACAAGGGATCCTTTGAAGTAATATTTTTCATTCCGGAACATCCGGTCAATGCCAGGGCTAAACCTAAAAAGAAATAATATAGTGAGGCTCGGATCATTTATTCTTTTTCTCTTTAATTTCCCCTTTATTGAATTCGCGTATAAAAATCAAAGAGATACCTGTATTGCGAATTTCCTGATATATAATATCGTAAGATTCATTGTTGAACAATTTAAGTCGCTTGTCCCCATTTTCGGAAAGCTTATA
>JBBKXT010000046.1:0-4176 GCA_037969625.1 Saprospiraceae bacterium | reverse complement strand
CTATACGACACATAGGGGTTAGGAGTTGGGGTGAACGGTTAACGGTTAACGGTTAACGGTTAACGGAAAATAATTAGAAAAGCAGAAGAGCGCAGGGAGAGTGTGGCAAACCTGCAGCGCCGCTTTGTGCTTTGAGGGTATGCCACACTTGCAGGGCCGCTCTTTACAATGACCCCCTTTGCTTAGTCCCGCTAAGCGGGAAAACCCCAACGCTTCCCGATTCCTGTCCCGATGGATCGGGAATCGGGACGGGAGAGCGCCCTTTCAGGGCTTAGGAAAGTGTAGAGCTAAGGGCAAAGGGCATAGAGTTTTAAAGTAAGATCAATTCGAAATGCAAGATCTAGTCGCGGTAATCCCGCTCAGCGGGAGTTTGAACACCCTAACCATCTTATTTTTCCGCTCGCCTAGTAGTTGACAATGCTATTGGGTCCGCAAGAGGAAGAAGGAGAGCGAGTGAAGAGCAAATCAAAAAGCAAACTAGACGGGTAAGAAAATTTAACTATCAACACCGAACCAAGAATATGAGCTTAAATCTAAAAGTTGCACTTAATAGTTGAACTCAGCCCGGAAAAAAGTAAAGAAAGCCCATCGTGGCAACGAAACAAAAAGCTAGGGACTGAACCCCTCTGCACTCCCGATCGATAGGGAGAGTGCCCATTCAGGGCTCTTTCCTGATTCGATAAATAGAACACATCAGGTGATTGTCAGATGACGGTAACGCAAAACGGAGTTTTGCTAATTCATAAGCATATTCAGCCACATACAACGAAAAGAATAAAAACGTATGTTTGATTTTTCCCGATAATGTATTCCCGAAACGCAATACTAAATCATTGATAATCAATTCGATTTTTCATTAGATGATGGTGCATATCTATGTACCATCCTCAAATTGAAACAATCGGGCATCACCACTTTAAATGTGGCCAATTCAAAACCAACCAATTATGCAACTAAAACAAACTTTAATCCTTGCTATTATCCTTAGCATCGTCAGCATGACCGCCTGGGAACTTTACTGGCGCTCCCAAGGCTATGAGCCAAATCTTAATGATGACAAATACCTGTGGGCGGAACTAAGGGGAAAAGTGGATGACTTGACTGACCAGGGCGTAGTGGTGGTCGGCTCATCCAGAGCCCTCTTTGATATCCAACTGGATGAATTTGAAGCAGGAACAGGAATCAGGCCGTTACAATTAGCCCTTCCCGGGTCTTCGCCTTTACCTGTATTTCATGATCTGGTCCATCAAACAGACTTTAAGGGGACGATCATTCTTGGTGTCACCCCTGTATTATTGTTTTCAACGCTATATCCCGGAGCTACTCCCTGGAAAAGGCCGCAAACCAAAGTTGACCATTTTCACAATCAAACTTACGCGCAACGAATTAATCATCGCCTATCCTTACCGCTTCAAAAGAATCTTGTATTCCTATCCGCTGACGAAGAAGAATATGATGATGATATTGATTTGAAGTCTTTATTGAGGCGAATAAAAATCGGTGAGCGTGTACCCCCGAAGGTCGGGCTGGTAAATTTTGCAAACACATCGGAAGATAGAAATACGATGATGCTCGAAAAAACAGTAACCGATTCTTCCTTCACCCGAAAGGTTACTAATTTTTGGGAATTCATTAGGAAAGTATCTCCGCCGCCGGATGTAGAACCCACCATGGCCTACTTTGTAAAAGACGCCAAACAATTTATTGAAAAAGGAGGTAACCTTATTTTGCTTAGATGCCCCTCTTCAGGTCCATTCAGGGCAGGCGAAGCAAAATTTCTGCCAAGAGAAACCACCTGGGACGAGCTTCTAAAACAAACCAATGCCAAAGGATATCATTATGAAGATTATGCTCAGTTAAAAGATCTTCAATGTCCGGAATGGTCGCACCTATCTGCCAAAGACGCAAAGTATTTCACCACAGAATTAGCGAAAATACTTACTGCCGATGGTGCATTAACTCACGCTAAAACCAATTAATCATGCTATTTAACTCCTTAAGTTTCGTCGTATTTTTTATTGTCGTTTTAGTCCTTTACTATTCCAATATATTTAGCTGGACTGGTAAAAAAAGAATGCTACTCTTTGCGAGTTATGTGTTTTATGGATTATGGAATCCGCCATTGGTCATACTGCTTTGGATTTCTACTGTTGTAGATTGGATTACGGGTAAAAAATTGGCTACTGAAGAAAATCAAAGAAAACGCAATCTTTGGTTAGCGCTCAGCATGATCGTCAATCTTGGCTTTTTGGCATTCTTTAAATATGGTGATTTCTTATTAGAAAACTTTGTTGCTTTGATCAGCACCTTTGGTATTGATTTTCAAGCGCAGCCGATGGATATTATACTTCCGATGGGCATTTCGTTTTATACATTCCAGACGATGTCGTATACCATCGATATGTATAAAAGAAAAATTGAGCCGGCCAGGACCTTTTTAGATTTTGCGCTGTATGTTACCTTCTTCCCGCAACTCGTTGCCGGTCCGATTGTCAGAGCTGGCGATTTAATCACACAGTTCTATGAAGAAAAGCGAGCGTCGATTAATGAATTTATCTGGGGATTATTTCTGCTGACGGTCGGGCTATTTCTAAAAGTGGTGATGGCGGACACCTTACTTTCCGGGGTGGCGGACACGGTATATAGTTCTCCCAAACTACTTCATGGTGTGGATGCCTGGATAGGGACAATAGCCTTCTCGGGGCAAATCTTTTTTGACTTTGCCGGATACTCGACATGTGCGATAGGTATAGGATTGATGTTAGGTTTTGTTTTGCCGGACAACTTTAAATACCCTTATGCCTCCATAGGTTTTTCTGATTTTTGGAAACGGTGGCATATCTCCTTGTCCACCTGGTTAAAAGACTATCTGTACATTCCGTTGGGTGGCAATCGTCATGGGATCACCAGAATGTATGTGGCTTTGATGTTGACCATGTTATTGGGAGGCTTATGGCATGGTGCTGCGTGGACCTTTATGGTTTGGGGTGGATTACACGGTGTTTATTTGGTATTGGAAAAATTGCAAAAAAGATATTTGCCTTTTAAGATCACGGCATGGAATGGTATTTTCCTGGCATTGCTGACCTTAAGCTGTATTAATATTACCTGGGTGTTTTTCAGAGCCCGATCGTTTGATACTGCATGGAACATGATTAAATCCATGTTATACATGCAAACGGCCGGAGAAAAAATCCTTCCCACTTTTGATATCATAAAAACAGCTATCGTTATCGCTGTACTCTTTTTATGTCATTGGGTGATGAGAAATACTTCTATGAAAGAAGTATCGCTAAAAACCTCTCCGTGGGTCTTGGGTATGGTCTGGGCTGTCCTCTTTTGTTTAATCGCTATCGCGCAAGGCAGTGGGGAGCAGTTTATTTATTTTCAATTTTAGTGATGGTTAAATATCTCATTTATCTGTCCCGTAAAAATTGAAAATAAAGTTAGGGACATGCGGAAGGATCGTGTGTCATCCTTCGCTAAAGCTTCGGCGACTAAAAGGCAAACCTGCCGCGCCGCTTTGTGTTTTGAGGGTATGCCACACTTGCAGCATAGCTCACATGATTTAGAGAGCTAACATGATTTTTGCCCTTCCGCCTTGCGGGATTGCCCCCTGCTGCGTCCAAAAGCCGCAGTGCTTTAGGAAAGGGGGTACCTACTCCTAAAGCTTCAACTACTGCATAAAAGTAAAATCATTATTGCTTCGTGAATCATTCCGCTGAGCGGGAGTCTGAGCCACCCTGCCGGCCTCTTTTTGATCTTTTAGTCAAAAAGGGGTGTGAGTGAAAAACTACTATGCGAGAAAGCAAACCGGATATTAAAAAGATGTCCGAATGTAAACGCGAGTTTTTTGAATCACTAGACTTTTTGGTTACTTTTTTGGCGATGTAAGAGCATTGAGCTAAGGGCATAGAGCATAGGGTTTCTAAGCAATATCAATTCGATCAGGAATATCCTGTCGCTCTAAACTGTTCGAGCACCCGAATGCCTGCTTCTTCCGTCCGCAAGAGGAAGAAGGAGAGCGAGCGAAGAACAAATCAAACAGCAAACTAGATTGATAAGAAAAAGAACTACCCACTATGCGAGTTTTTAGAGCGACGAGGTTTTTTGTTACTTTTTTTCCGGAAAAAAAAGTAAACGTATCATAAGCATTGTGCCAACAAAACCAAATAA
>JBBKXT010000045.1:0-2965 GCA_037969625.1 Saprospiraceae bacterium | reverse complement strand
GAGGTTACTTTAGATTTTTCGTTATTGGTGATCTCAATCATAAATTCAACGTCCTTACAATCGCCTTTTAAGCGATGACCATAAGCGATGAGTCCGATGTGTTGATCATCGGACAGATTGTTTACGGTTGTGGATAGTACATCTGCGGCAATTTCTTTTTTTGTTTTTCCGTCGAGTTCGCCCCACATTGATCCACTGGCATCATAGATAAAGAGGATGGGGGATATGGCTTCTGCCGTTTGTGCATTTGACTTAGATGCAACGAGCAACAAGCAAATGACCGTGATTAGATGTTTCATTATTTTGGTTTTTAGTTGCGCCTAAATATAGCTTTTTTTCAAAGAGCGATTCACACTTGAAAATTGTTATTAAGCTAATTGTGTTCTGTTTAACTCGTACTATCGCAGTCCAGGCCATGAGAAAAATGTGTAAGTTTAGCGATCACTATCACTTGAGCGTAATTTAGGTCACTGTGTGATTTTCAGAGGAGTGAAATTTCGGAAATTACTCTTAATGAAATGATTTGAACAATTTCAATTTGTGAATAAGCCATGCTTCAATCCTATGCCCTTATTTTCGGCCTTGCAGCTATCCTTAGCATCATTAATTACAAATGGCTTAAACTACCGTACACGATTGGGGTGATGGTCCTCAGTGTCGTGACCGTGGGAGGAATCTATCTGCTTAAACCGATCTTTCCCGATTTGTTCCTTCGGTTTTGTGACGTCGTCTATAGCGCGGATTTTGAACACCTCCTTTTCGATGGACTTTTAAGTTTTTTGTTGTTTGCCGGAGCGCTTCATATTAATATCAAAGAATTAGCCAGGGAACGCTGGTCTGTTTTCCTTTTTGCCTCTGTAGGGGTCTTGATTTCCACTATCCTTGTGGGAGGAGGCGTTAAGCTGATTTCCATGGTACTTGGCTTTGATCTTCCACTAATCTACTGTTTGTTGTTTGGTGCGTTGATATCACCCACTGACCCGATAGCCGTAATAGCCATATTACAAAAATCGAATATTGATAAGCGGTTACAATTGAAAATTGAAGGAGAGTCGCTTTTTAACGATGGCGTTGGCGTGGTCGTTTTTTCGAGTTTGCTACTGTTTATGCCGGTCATCACAGCGATAGAATCAGCGCATAGTATTTCTAAACAAATAGCATTGTTGTTTTTGGAAGAAGCGGTGGGCGGAGTGGCTTTTGGTGTCGTCCTTGGCTTTCTTGGCTATTACCTGATTCGATCAGTTTTCAAGAATGCACAACTATCTGTTTTGCTGTCACTGGCCATAGTGATTACAGGTTCAGCCATAGCCAACTTACTCCACGTCTCAGTTCCGCTGGCGATGGTCGTTGGTGGATTGGTCATCGGAACAAAACTGGATATTAATCACGAAAGAGGGTCTAAAACCAAGAACCTGATTAATGAAGTCTGGGAAGTCATTGACCAGGTCCTGAATGGGATTTTATTTGTTATGATTGGCCTTGCGCTGCATTTGATTACCTACGAATCAACTTTTTTGATGATGGGAATAGCAGCGGTCTTCATTGTCGTTATAGCAAGATTTATAACGATTTATAGTACCTACGCTCTGCTCCGCCATAAAGAAGCCAACCCTATGAATACAGTAAAAATACTGACCTGGGGCGGGCTTCGTGGAGGCATATCAATTGCTCTGGCTTTGAGCTTAGGAGAATATCCATTTGGAGATGGACTGATTCTGATGACCTATATTGTTGTACTTGTTTCAATTGTTGTACAGGGACTAACGATAGGACGTGTTGTGAAAAAACTAAAAAATTAATTTGTGAAAACAGATCTCTGGAGGCATATGTCAGAAGCTGAACTTATTCGAATTATTGATCATCCAAAGTACCGCAACACCATAGATCGAGAAGAGGCAGGAAAAGAATTAAAGAGCAGATCACTTGATCCTGAGACACTTAGAGCATCAGCCCTCGAGGCGAACGAAGCGATCGCCTACTCCGTGATTAGTAATGAAAGCATCACGAGTGAAGCGGTAGGTATGCATGATAGTCAATTCCTTTCCAAAGAGGACTTGCGGGAAATTTATCTCGAACAACTTGAAAAATTCATTCTGTACAAAGATCAGTTTCGATTTGATGTTTGGGCTTATGCAATAGGTGGAGTTTAAGGTGGTCATTTACTTTTTATAATCGTTTGCAGCAGCCCATCCCTGAATTTATCATCAATCAATTGCCAGAACATAATACCACCAAGTTTGAGGTCTACGGCATACATCGTTTTCAACCCTATCGAGTTTTGATTGTCATAACTAGCAAGGAGTCTTCTTTCTTGGTTGATGGCATAGGGCGCTCCGGCTTTCTTGTCCCATAATTTCTCAAAACCATTTTCAACAGAGAGAGAGTCTGCAGCATGTTTGTATGAAAAGCCATGAGAAAATTTGCAAGGCTTATATAAATCAACGTCATACCCTTCCTCAATTTTAAAGAAGCGGCCATAAAAGGCAGCACCAATAATGATTTGATCTGATGGAACGCCGGCTTCCAACAGCAATTGAACGGCATGGTCAGTGGACTCTGTTTGTTGCGCTGTAGAATAAAGCGGAGTATGATGCCCGCTGGTGACACTGTATCCATGGACAAGATCATAGGTCATCACATTAATGAAATTCGTGTACTTGATGACCTCCTTCCATTCAATGGATTTTTCGATGTAATCCGTAAATCCACCTGCTGCAAAACTAATTTCAAAGTCCTCGCCATTCGCCATCCGAAGTTCCCTGAGAAGGGCGGTAAAGTTTTCGCGATCTTCCTCTCGATAGACATGACCCGGATACCCCTTGATCACAGGATATTCCCAGTCCAGATCAATTCCGTCTGTATTGAAATAAGCTGTCAATTCTTTAACAGATTCCGCAAATTCTTCGCGGCCCGCTTTTGAATAGAAAACATCAGAGCACGTCTCGCAGCCACTCCAACCACCGAG
>JBBKXT010000044.1:0-8971 GCA_037969625.1 Saprospiraceae bacterium | reverse complement strand
ATCTGGTGCTGTGCCAGAAGCAGTGGCTATATTTATAAAGCTCGTCTGGGTATCATCACAATTAGCAACATTTATTGTTATTAAAACAGCGCCTTTATCTCCCACAGGAATATCATTTCCTGCAGCTAGTAATTCAACATCTACGATGCCATCATAAGCTGCATTCACGATAAAGTCATCGGAGGTCAGGCTCATGATATTCACCTCACATGGTGAACCAAATGTTACGGCCAAACTATCTACTAAACTGATATCACTCAGGTTTACATTTCCAAAATTCTCCAGGTTGAATTCGAATGTCACATTCGCACTACCATCCGGTAGTAATTCAGTTTTTACATTTCGTTTCGCAACACCAAGTACTGGGTTTTGATCAAAGCTCACAGATGTACCACTCTCTTCATCCGGATTATTATCTCCATCGATGCCATCAGGGTCTGAACCGTCCACAGAATTATCTGTCACGACGGATCCATCTGGTGCTGTGCCTGACGCAGTGGAAACATTAATGAAACTTGTCTGGGTATCATCACAATTGGCAACATTCACTGTTACTAACACTGCGCCTTTATCGCCAACAGGAATATCATTTCCAGCAGCTAGTAATTCAACATCTACGATTCCATCATAAGCTGCATTCACGATAAAATCATCGGAGGTCAGGCTCATGATATTCACCTCACATGGTGAACCAAATGTTACAGCCAGGCTATCTACCAGACTGATATCATTCAGGCTTAAATTACCAAAGTTCTCAAGGTTAAACTCGAAGGTTACATTCGCACTACCATCCGGTAGTAATTCTGTTTTTACATTTCGCTTCGCAATACCAAGAACTGGATTACCGATGACGGTTACATCCGTCTGGCAAATACTTGAATTTCCGCAAGCATCTGTCACGGTCATCGTAATTATATTAACGCCAAGATGATCTTCATTAAAGTTGGTCTGTGAAATCGTGTATTCAAGATCAGCAGCATCTGTACAGTTATCAAAACTTCCGCAGTTGATTTGAGAAAGATCAAGCACCCCAAGACCATCTTCATCTAAAGACACTGTAATGTCCAGGCAACAAAGCACTGTTGGTGGAGTCACATCCTGAAAGGTCAGGATTTGGGAAACACTCGTTTGATTATTACAGCTATCCACTGCTGTCCATGTCCGATTGATTACATAACTAAAATCGGAGCATGAACCATTGTTGGTTTGTGTGGATGTTTCAGAAAATAATACTTCTGCCAATCCACAATTATCTGAAGCGGTCATGACTGCCGGTGCCGGAATCATATCATCACAATTTAAAGTCACCGATACTGGTATCGGGCTGGTAAATTGAGGAGCTATTTCGTCATCCAGTGTAATAAATTGTTTGGCTTCGGAAACATTACCGCAATTGTCAGCAATGCTATAGGTGCGTTGTACAATTTGCGGGCATGTATTTCCATCCGATTCCTGGCCAACATACTGGAAGGTCGTGGAATCAATTCCACAATTATCGCCAATTGTATTCCCATCATTTAGGAATTCATCAAGATCGTTGTAAGGCGAAATCAGGGAAATATTACATTCAGATGTAATTGGCGGGCAACTTATCTGAGGAGGTATCTGGTCATCAATATCAATGGCCTGGATACACTTCGTTGTATTGCCACACAAATCAGCAATTGTATATTTTCTAAACAAGGTATAGGGACACCCGGTACCAACGATCGAATCTCCGGCGAACGTAAAGGACAATGAGTCCAGTCCACAATTGTCCGAAGCAAAACCACCGAAAAACATAATTTCCATCACCGTTTGGAATGTATCAACTTCTGCCGCACTGCACACAGGTCCCGGTGGAGGAGGACAAATTAGTAGTGGCGCTTCATCATCCACAACGCTATAGATGATCTGACACATCTCTATATTTCCAGCACCGTCTTCCAGCGTGTATGTTCGCGTGACAAAAAGGGTATCACCAATACAGCCAGAGCCAGTCGACACATCCACTGAAGTAATGGTCAGTGTGTCGCAATAATTATTAATCTCTGTAGACCCATCAATCGCTTCAAACTCTCCTATCGTGGTCGCTGGGGCAGGAATATCACCAATACAAGCGTATGGTCCATATTCGGGAAGTGGGCACATAATGGACAGGTAGCAATCCGGTACTGCAAATCTTGCTGTATCAAAATGCATAATCTGATTATCGAAGGTATCCATTGCAAAAACATCTACCCGATTTATGCCATACAATTCATCTATCCCTTGAAGTAAATATTCAGTTCTAATGGTTACTGTAATGTCAAAAATCAGTGTATCTAAAGGTAACATCAGGCCTGTTGTGCCATCAAAAATAGTGTCTGAGCCTACAGGTGGTGGTTGCAATCCTCCATCAAAATTTGAGTTAATCACAGGGTCAATTGTCACGGAATTTGTAATGACGACATTATCCACACTCAACAAGGAATTAGGTGGAAACTGATCTGCAAATGCGTCAATAATTATAATATCATCCAGTGGTGAATTACCATAATTATTTGCCACAAAATTGAACACCACTTGATATTCAGTTGGATCGGATGTAGGTATTATCTCGACTGTAGTTTTTGTTATATTAATCAACGGTACATTCACAAACTCCGGATCCTCGTCATCTTCATCTGTTGCCGGATCGCTTCCACCGTTCATGCCGGTACCATCTCCCGCGACATCATCATCTGCAGGACTATTCGGAGCTCCTCCGGCATCATTGCCATAGATATCATCCGGAGAAGAATCAATATCAGCAAATCCCTGGTCTACACCGAGGGTATCTTCAAAACTGGATATCTCTGCAACATTAATCCATGCGGTAGCAAGATCTCCTGAGGAAACTTGAATCATCAGATTCAAATCGATCTCTACTGAATCGCCAAATGGTTCTATGACATCTGTCACCAGATAGGTCAGGTTTGGACCAGCCACTACCCATCCCGGATTCAAACCCGATTGGAAATTAAATCCAGATGGCAGATAATCCGTAACGACTAAGTTGGTTACAGGAAAATTGCCTTGATTATAAACTGTTATTTTAAAAGGCACGACATCGTTAATCGCCCACGGACCTATTTGATCTGCTGTCACTTTTTTAAGCGCGACGTCAATAATCTGTATCAATGCCGGATCTGAATTGTCTTCATCCTCACCGATCGAAGGTCCACCGCCATCAATCGCATTATCTTCTCCATCGACAAATGGGGTTCCTCCCGTATCATTATCGGGTATGGTATCCATAGACGAATCAATATCTACTTGTGGGACTCCAAGGGGGTTAGTAGCGTTGGCAATTTCAGCTCTATTGATATAGGCTGAAGTGGGCATCGTTTGAATAGGTGTCAAGAAAATACATATCCGCGTAGAATCCCCCTCTGTGATGCCAAGTTGATTGACAGGAGCAAGAATTAAAGTATCGGTAATCGTATAAAAGACCGTATCGCTAATTCCTGATTGAACCCACCCCGGGTTCAGTGTTGGGTCAAATGTAAAGCCAGGTGGGAGATAATCTGCAACTGTAATATTTGTTGCAGCAATTGTCCCTTGGTTAAATAAATCAATATTGAATTTGATCGTATCTCCATAATTGTAAGGAGGAGGTGTCGCTATCGTTTTTCTTAAGGCCAGATCAAAAACCGGAGGAAAAGCAGGATCTTCATCATCTTCATCCGTGGCTGGATCTCCATCTCCTGGTGCGCCAGTTCCATCCCCTGTCAAGGCATTATCGGAATTGTCAAAAGGATTGCCACCGCCGTCATTTCCAAGTATAGTATCCTGTTGAGAATCAACATCTACTGTCAGGAACAGTCCGGTGGTGTCGGTAAACGATGTGATCTCCGCAGCATTTATTAGGTTTTGCAACATTGCTCCTGGAGCTACAACCAATCGGATATCAATCATGGCACTATCCCCCATCATCAGCGTATCGGTGACCAAATACTGCGGATAAAGTTCAGCACCGACCATTGTCAGTGAATCCCAACCCGGATTAAGGGTCGGATCGAAGGTATAGCCTGCCGGAATGTAGTCAATGACATATATACTATCAGCCGCAACCAGACTTTGATTGTAAACAGTGATTGTAAATAATACGGTATCACCAATTTCGACACCATCTACCTGGGTAGTGATTTTTTTCAAAGCTATGTCCGGCTCCATTGGATAGAATCCAAAATCATAAGAAGTATCCGGTGGCTTAGGACCAGCATTCAGGCAAGCAAAAATAAAATTCTGTAAAAATGCAGTCGTATCACTGCCTCCTAATGACCCATCACTATCAATAGAATCCGGCAATGAATTTAAAGCCCCCATCCCCATATCCTGGAGTGTTAACTCATAGGCTTGGTTGTTAGCAGGCAGCGCGAATCGGGTGCCCACATTGATTGGATAACAGGAATCCGCTAAACACTCAGCTGCTGCTAATACATAGTAGGTTCTGCCTGGTGTAACGATGACCTGTCGGTCTCCTCCGTTTATCCAGTTTTGATTTGGGTTTTCAAGATTGGAAAATAAATAGAACCCATTGGCATCTGTTGTCGTCGTAGCCAAAGGTGTTCCAAATTCATCCAATAAGACCATAGGCACATTTGGGATACCCGGGGATGGATTGGACATCATGGTCATATAATCATAGTTATATTGTGTCCCACTAGTGTCAATATCCAAGAACACTAGATTTCCAATTGTATCTGTTTGGATTTTGGTTCCTACTTTATTCGGTTCGGCCGGCAACAATAAAAACTTTTGTGTTGGATCGGCAGGATTAATCAGACGGCTGCTATAAGCAAAAGAATTCCAAGTGATTCCATAGGCGTCAACCGGGGACACCATTCTCCATTCAATATTAATAGAATCTCCGGGAGCAATGGTGGCCTCTTTGTAATCAACTTTGACCGATCCGATTTGATCTAATGGAGGAGCAATAGTGGTCCACATAGGGTCATCACAGCCACATGGTCCGTCACCGCCACCGCCACAAGGGGCGACAATATTTTCCTCACTCCTACATGGGTTTGTTGAGGTGCTGTAATATATAGTTGGCGTCACCCCATTGACTAAGGGTGCATTGATCAAACTGGCCACCTGAGGTTGCCAGGCCGATTCGCGCATTGTATTATAAAGCAGAACCCCTACATCTCCGACGTGAGGCATTATATCTATGATAATTAAACTGTCCACCGAAGAATTCCCCATATTGACCATTCGGATTTTATAATCGAATGTATCTAATGGATTGGTTGAACCCAAGGTTGGAAAGGCTACAAAAACGGTATCATTAAATCCTTTAATTAATTTTTGGGAATCAAACGTTCCGGAAAATGCAATCAGGCTTAACGTATTATTGGACTTACAGATAATGTCTGTACTATCCCCATTCCCATTAAAATCGAGTGAATCGACCACTGGATTTGAACATTCATAATTTTGATCTTGGGTGGAGGCATATGCAGTATTGACCACATCACCAAATTCGTATGGATTGATCGTAACAGCAAATTGTATAGTTACACTCCCATCAATAGGAAAATCACCCCCAAAATCCCAGGCGAGCAGGGTGTGCATACTTGTATCTACCGTAACTGTCGAGGAGGAAAACACCGGATTAGGCCCTCCAGTCATTAAACCAAGTGCACCCAAACCAGTTGTATCCGTAATGACCCAACTTCCAGGAACATAAGTTACTTTCTCTGAAAGTAAATCGTAGAGCATGGGGTTAGGAAGGCTGACATTGGCTACTATCGCGTCATTGGTCAGAACCAACTGATAATAGATTGTATCTGTTCCTTTGGATGGAATGCCTGGATCTCCAGAGGGTAAAAAGATTGCTGTGTTGTTAACCACGGATTTCACTACTTCAGGAAATGCTGTCGAATCCTTCACTGTAATCGGAAGAAATACACAACACAAGTCCGGATTTTCAATAACATCTTGTGCCGGAAGAAAAATATTAGGATCTAATGGAGGATCGTTGAAAGGGAACCCGGCATTATTCGGTTTTCCAAACTCATTGCCATCACAAAAAAGAGTCTCATTGGTATTCAGACAATACGTATTGACAAGGGTCGAATCATAAAAGTTATTACTTGTGTCAATCATCGCGTTGAAACAAATAACGACCTTTTCACCTGCATACAGGGTGCCATTAAGCCTCCATGAATAAAGTGTGTCAGTAGCATAATTGACGTTTGGAAGTTGTGTTATGCCTGACGTGTCAATACCGGATGTGTTTTCTGCCACATACCAACCCTTACCACCAAAAGCAGCATCCTGAAATATCAAACCACTCGGCAAGAGGTCTGCGCCTAACGGATCTGTCATTGGTTGAAAGGTTAGATCACTGTTTTCAAAAGTGATACAATATTCAACGATAGCACCCGGAATGTAAGGATTACCTTCTGTTGAATTATCAGGAACTTCCATAGACGTTTTTGCCGGAACGAGTCGAGCACCTCTTGGGATATAAGCCATCTCATCTGAGGATGAAGTCTCCACCATGGTATCCACAGAGCCCATAGTTCCTCCATCGCAAAGTATCATACCCACCAGAGAATCTGATTGGGCTGTCAACATGACTGTATTATTATAGGGTACACAGATTTCAGCTTCATACCCTTCATTGTCAAATATATCCCCCTTGAATGCATCAGAAACCGTCAAGGCCAAAGTGCACCCGTCGAAAAATCGGGGTACTGTACCATAATCCAGCGTGATTTTCTTCACATAGTAAATAGAGGTGTCTATCAGTGAGGAAATATTTTGGGATAAAGGATCACCCGCATCAATGTTTGATAATTCAATAGTTGCATCCGTATTAGCTATACCATCTCCTTTGATCGAAAAATCAATGATGACAGAAAGCGTTGTGGTATCAGACGGATCACTACAGCCGGATAAGTCAAAACTTTCAAGTGTAAACTGAGCTTCAATGCTATCCATTAATAGAAAGCTCTCAACCATCCGTGTACTTTGGTTCCCATAAGTTATGCTAAACGTATTGCTGGAATCGATAACCAAAATTCCCGCGTCCCCAGCATCCTTACCAATACTCACAGCATAAGATGGCGGGCATAAAGGGCTTGTCACGGTCCCGGTTGCTTCAAATGGCATAGTGTCAATTGTAATGCCGGTTAAAACCCCCGTATTCGTCTTGTCAATCATTCCAGTACAACCATCATTGATTGGGTCGTCTAATGGAAAAAATACATCGATTAATATAGTGGTACATGGATTCATGGAAAAATCCTGAACGATCAAATCTCCCAGGTTAAAATATAGTTCGGAAGCATCCATAGACATTGAATCCGGTGCGGGCGAAGAAGAAATAAAAACGGCCCCATCAGGTAGGAGATCCATGACGCTAGCGTCCAGAAGATTTTGTGTGCCAATCAATGGATCCGGCGCATCAACGCAAATATCTATCTGATAAGTCACTATATCATCATGATAAATTTTTCCTGAAGGAACACTTTTACTGACGCTCCACAAGGCTCCGCTCGTGACCGGAATAGGATCCGCATTTGAAATCATGGTCAAGGTCATCGCATCTTCTATAGAAGCCCCATTGATGATCAGCGTCTCATTCTGCGTCGTGCCAGACTCTACACAAGCAATCACGCTAATCTGAGAGGTGGCTCCTGCTTGAAGCGTGTCGAGCATCCATGAGATTAGCAATCGACCATCCGGGAGAGTCATCGTGTCAGGTACTACCAAATGAGATATATTCTCAGCATCATCTGCAGAGAACAAAGTCATTCCCAAAGGAAGGGTGTCTGTAAGCACTACACCAAAACAGTCTGACGTCAAACTAGAGCAAGAGTATTGAACATAAAACTCGATACACTCCCCGGACTGAGCCGCAGTTGTAAAACTAAACTTGTTGACACTGACTTGTGCCTGAGCATTGAAGGTCAGCATCATCAGGCATGCGATCGTAAGTAAAAGTTGATTTTTCATAGGGGAGAATTGATGTTCGGTGATTATTAGTTTTTTAAAAAATCTTGATTGATGAGATCCTGATAAGGACGATGTTGGTTTCTGATGATGTATTTGAAATACATTCAGGTTGGATAGAAATGAATCCTATATGGTCAAATGAAATGCAACCCAAGAAGGTGTCGCTTTGGTGTACTTTCTGATATCCTTATTACAGGATGGCACTATCAGAAATAGTCCATTCTTTAGAATAGCATGAAAACTATGGATTGGGGGTTGAAAAGGTTTCCCACAGACTTTTATCAAAAAATATGTTGCAAGGGCGTAAAAAAAATGAACTATTCTAGCCTTTACAGCTAGAATAGCATGTAACGCCAAAAGGAGGGAATATTGCTTCATGTATGTTAAGTCTTGTTTATCAACCTTTTATGTTTGTAATAATTTTATAATATGTTCAAATATATAAAATTTTTATAATATGTACACACCAGCCTTAGGGATGTCCGCAAGACAACCCTCCGGCCTATTTTAAAACCCAGCTAAAAGTGAAATCAAAATCAGGACTGTCCGGAGAAATTCAAGAAATACATCACAACGCTTATAATGATAATGGTTGGTAGTCATACGTTGTGATCGTTCTTTCTAGCCCAAAGAAGATTCCTCGCTGCGCTCCGAATGACATTCGATTTTTGATAGAGGGGGAGAAAAGGGTGGGAGCATCGCCCCACCCTTTTCTCCCAAAACCAACCAATGCACCGTCATTCCGACAACAAGGAGGAATCTACTTTTCGATTGCTTTGTCATTTCGATTGGAGAGATGGAAACAAAACAAGTTCTTCATTACGCTCAGAATGACAGCCCTTAAGAAGGTTGAGGAGGAACGGGGGTGAGTTCGCGGAATGTTCTTAAATCAAATTGAACACCGAACAAGGAATATCGATTAACGAATTTCTATTTGATAGTTTTAGTTCAGTAGTATCGAGTAAGTTTTAAGGAGATTATTCGCTGCGCTCAGAATGAC
>JBBKXT010000043.1:0-30604 GCA_037969625.1 Saprospiraceae bacterium | reverse complement strand
AAATGAAAATCGTATTGATAAGGCGTTTGAAGGGCATCACTATTTTGGACGATACGATTCCCAATATTTTTAACAAACTTTTGAGCTTCAGCGTCCGGATGAAGACCACCGTATTGTTCGATCATCGAAGGAAGGCTATGCAGTCCTAAAGCGATTTCCTGGTCCGGACTTATACTGACGTGTTGCGTTTCTCCGGTCACTTCATTGTACTGCGAGTTTGAATAGTACTTGCACACAGCAAAAGTGGCCAGTAATACGGCAATAATTAAACCACCCCGAACATTTTTTTTTCGCGGCATTCGGTAGCCTCCTATCGTCCCTTGTTGACGTGTCGTTTGCGTATTTCTAAAGATAGCCATGGAGGTGTGCTTTGGTGATGAAGCGTGTAAGATAAGTAAAAGTACTTTTTCCTCACCCCTCACTCCTCACCCTATATTACCTCCTTCGTCGGAGTACAGGGCAAGCCCTTTGGTCGCATTTCCCAATCCATCGGGATAGCGGGGCGACTCACCCCTATTTAAAACTCGGATGTGAAATGAAACCTTATATCAGGAAAAGTCTCCTGTGTCATCTTCAGCACCCATGCGGATTCTGCGAGAAAAACAAGTCGTTGATCCTTATCCAGGGCAATATCTTTTTTCTTTCGTGTCACGAAAGTCTGCATAGCCTGTTCCTTGTCAGCATCAATCCAGCAGGCTTTATGGATGCTGAGTGGTTCATAATCACAAGTGGCACCATACTCATGTTCCAGTCTGTATTTAATCACATCAAATTGCAGTGCACCCACAGTGCCAATAATTTTGTCGCCGTTGATTTCTTTGGTAAACATTTGCGCGACGCCTTCGTCCATCAATTGGTCAAGACCTTTATTGAGTTGTTTGGTTTTCATGGGGTCTTTATTAATGACCCGACGAAACATCTCCGGAGAGAAACGTGGGATGCCTTTAAAATGCAATTTTTCTCCTTCGGTCAAGACGTCTCCAATATTGAAATTACCTGAATCATAAAGGCCAACAATATCTCCAGGCCATGCCTCATCAATTACTTCTTTACGTGACGCCATAAAGGAGGTTGGATTGGAAAATCGCATCTGCCGATCTTTCCGCACGTGATAGTAGTTTTTACTTCTTTCAAACTTACCGGAGCATACTCTGAGAAATGCAATTCTATCGCGATGTCGGGGATCGATATTCGCATGAATTTTAAAAACAAATCCACTAAAAGTTTCTTCCAGAGGTTCTACCATACGCTCTTCGGTTTCTCGGGCAAGCGGGGCTGGTGCAATATCAATAAAGCAATCAAGTAATTCTTTGACCCCAAAATTATTGACGGCGCTACCAAAAAATACGGGGGATAAATCACCGGTTATATATTGGTCGCGATCGAAGGGAGGATATACCGTTGTGACAATATTAAGTTCTGTTCGCAATTCTTCTGCAGCTCGTTCGCCAACTTGTTGGTCGAGTACTGGATCATTGACATCTTTTATTTCAAAAACTTCTTCTTTTGATTGTTTGCTATGGGGGCGATAGAGTAGTAGTTTATTTTCATAAATATTATAGACCCCTTTAAATCGTCCGCCCATGCCTACCGGCCAACTTAATGGGGTGACATGCAACCCAAGTTTTTCTTCGATTTCATCAAGAAGCTCTACAGCATCTTTTCCTTCGCGGTCAAGTTTGTTGATGAATACAATGATGGGTGTTTTGCGCATCCTGCACACCTCTACTAATTTTTCAGTTTGCGTCTCGACACCTTTGGCGACGTCTATGACGACGATGACACTATCTACGGCGGTCAGTGTGCGAAACGTATCTTCAGCAAAATCTTTGTGGCCTGGTGTATCGAGGATATTCACGAGATGATCGCGGTAAGGGAAAGCCATGACGGAAGTTGCGACAGAAATACCTCTTTGCTTTTCAATCTCCATAAAATCTGACGTCGCGTGCTTTTTGTTTTTATTGGACTTTACTGCGCCGGCTTCCTGAATAGCTCCTCCAAAAAGTAGTAGCTTTTCGGTGAGCGTCGTTTTACCGGCATCCGGGTGGGATACGATTCCAAAGGTTTTTCGCTTTTCTATCTCTTCTTTCGCGCTCATTGTGGTTGTCTTTGCAGGGGGGCAAAGGTAAGCAAAGAGAGTTAAGAAAGAAGTGATTTTGGTTAAGAGATTAGAGGGTTACAGGGTAAAGATGGAAAAAATGTTTCCCGCAGATTTCGCAGAAAATATATAAAACGCAGATCTCGCAAAATTCTATCTTCAGGTCCTTTCTTTTTGTTGGACAGTTGAAGAGTTAAGGAGATCAGTTTGTAATTTTTCGTAATTCATAAATTCGAAATTCGTAATTTTTCAACTAAACAAAATCTTTATGATTATAAGTCGCCTCTACCTTTTTTCTGGAGGGTAGTTTGGATCCCCAACTGATTCCTGAAGTTAATGGTTGATCATCATCATGGTCAGATGGAGGAGGGGCTTGTCGATAGCGCTTATTTTTACTTTTCTTATTGAAGGTCTCATGAATTTTGTCCGTGAGATCTCCGAGTTCGTCTTTTACCATTTTTGCAATGTTGTTGACATTGGTGGGTTCGCCCATCATTTCCAATCGATCGGAAACAGTTTTTGCTTCAGGCACGATAGCCCATAGGACGGCATAGATGACAGCACCGCCGCCACCAATGGTAGACAATAGGACAAATCCGATGCGGACCCAAACGGCATCCTGGATCCCTAGGTAGGAAGCTAATCCGGAGCAAACACCGCCGATCACTTGATCATCGGGATCTCTGTACAGCCTTTTGCCGGTTTTTAATTTAAAAGCGGTTTTCTTCTTTTTTCTGGCACCTGTTTTCGCTTCAGAAAAGTCAATGTCTTGCAATTCTTCTGGAGTCCCCAGGACAGCTATAGCTTCAAGTACATCGACCTTATTGACGATGACTCTCGAGCCTCTATTGCGCTGTACGAGCTCACCCATTCGGGATTCAATGTCTTGCATGATTTCTAATTCACCGTCACTGTCTTTAAAGTGATTAGCAAGGGTATCCAGATAATGACTACCCGTGGCGTAGGCATCTTCATCTATGGTGAAAGGATAGCCACCGAGATTTATATTGATAGTTTTGTTCATGGTTTATGATTGTTTTTGAGTGGTGAGTAAAACGGCTTCATTGATTTCATTCCAGGAATCTTTGAGACCTGATAAAAAGGTGCGCCCCAGGTCGGTGATTTTAAAATATTTACGTGGCGGTCCTGAGTTTGATTCCATCCAATAATATTCCAATAGTTCGGCGTTTTTGAGCCTGGTCAGAAGCGGGTAGAGCGTACCTTCTACAACCACCAGATTTGATTTTTTCAGTCGTTCGATGATATCCGAAGTATACATAGCTTCTGTCGATAACAAAGAAAGTATGCACATGTCTAGCACGCCTTTTCTCATCTGAGCTTTCATGTTGTCGATTTTCATAACACGAATATAGGGAAACATTACAGTACTATGTTATGCAAAGTACATTAAGTATACATAGTACTGGACGAAATGGGATATTTTGTCGACAAATGATGATTTCAGGGTTAATTTTGAACACCATCTGGGCTTATAAAAAATCTTACGCTGCATACATCATAAGATTAAAGTCAGCATTTTTATCATGGATCAGGTAACCTAGGGCTTAAGACTTTAGGAATTTATTAGAAACTATGATGGGCAAAAGGTGTTTACCACAGACTACCTTTGCAACATATGAGGAATTCTAACATCAGATGGGTCATACTGCTAGGGGCAATCTCTATCCTCAGTATTATTGGGATGCAGTCCTACTGGCTGATCAACAAATGGAATGAGGAGTCAAAATCATTTGACCGGACCACTTCTATTGCTCTGTTAAAGGTCGCTACGGAGATGGCCGTATTAAATAAATCCACACTGCCTGCAGGAGAAGTGATCAAACGAATCACTCCTAATTACTATATCGTCAATTTCAATGACGTCATTGATGCCAATGTCCTCGAATACCTTTTGCTGAAAGAGTTTGGCTCCTTGGACAATTACACGGATTTTGAATATGCCATTTATGACTGTGCAAGTGAGGACATGGTGTATGGCAACCACTGTAATCTCATCGAAGCGGATAAGCCGACGAAAACAGATGGCAAACTCCCTAAGTACGATGAATTCAATTATTACTTTGGGGTTAAATTCCCTTCCCGACACATCGATCTTCGTACGAACGCCGGCCTCACTTGGTTTTTGGCCGTATTAGCCGCGTTGACGATTGCTTTCTTTTCTTATGCAATTTGGGTCATATTTAATCAACGCCGCTATTCAGAAATGCAGCGTGATTTTATCAATAATATGACACATGAGTTTAAAACACCCTTGACTTCAATCCAGTTGTCAAGCGATTATCTCTCCAAACAACCTGCCATACAAGCCGACGAGCGTTTGTCCCGCTATACAGAATTAATTCGCGCTCAATACCTGCGTTTAAATCTTCAGGTAGAGAAGTTGTTGAATGTAGCTCGATTAGAATCCGGTGAATTCAGGCTAAAGCGTGAACTAATTGATGTGCATCAATTGTTAGAGGAGGTATTGGAAACTAAAGGAGCTGAGTCTGGCATTGAAGGGCATACGTTTATTCGTGATTATAAAGCGAACAAGTTACAAATGGAAGGAGATAGATCTCACCTGTCGAGTGTGATGAGTAATTTAATTGATAATGCTGTAAAATATTCTACACCAGAAACACCCATCATTATTTCTACAATCAATATCCAGCGCAATATTGAAGTCAGTATTACAGATCAGGGCATGGGGATCGCCCCTTCGCACCAAAAACATTTGTTTAAAAAGTTCTATCGTGTACCTTCAGGCAATGTTCATGATATCAAGGGCTTCGGACTAGGACTTCACTATGTCAAGACCATCATGCACATGCATGGTGGCGATATCGGCGTAGAAAGCGAATTGGGAAAGGGAAGTACCTTTACTATTATATTACCAACAAAAGCAAAATGAAAGCAAAAATCCTTTATGTAGAAGATGATGAATCTTTAAGTTTCATTACAAAAGATCAACTGGAAATGGAATCGTATGATGTTACCCATTGTGCGAATGGAAAAGATGCCTGGGCAGCCTTTAAAAAAGGAGATTTTGATTTGTGTCTATTAGATGTCATGCTTCCCCATGTGGATGGATTTGAGTTGGCTAAAAAAATCAGGGGTATCAGCAGGCATGTGCCGATTATTTTTCTGACCGCCAAAACAATGGTTGAAGATAAAATGGAAGGATTTCTGCTCGGTGGTGATGATTATGTGACGAAGCCCTACAGTTTCGAAGAACTAAAAATGCGCATAGAAGTTTTTCTACGCCGGAGAAAAATTATTGAAGAAGCACCGAAAGAGGCACTGACCATCGGCAAATACTTATTTGATTACGCCAACCTTGACCTTGCCTGCAATGGTGAGTCCAAAGGGCTTACCCAACGCGAGGCGGATATCTTGTACTATCTAGCTACGAGACCCAATCAAGTGATCAGACGATCGGATATTCTTGAAGACATCTGGGGAAAAGATGACTACTTCTATGGTCGAAGTTTAGATGTTTTTATCAGTCGATTGAGGAAATATCTCAATGCGGATGAATCCATCACCATTGAAAATGTCCATAGTGTAGGGTTTAAGTTGAATTTTGAGGAGGTAGTGGGGTAGCTTGCTTTGTATAATTTCAGTAGAGATTCTTCTTGTCGTTCTTTTTTTCCGGATCCTGTACTATTTCAAGTACAGGACAGGAAAAAGAACCATTCCGCTCGAGCGGAACTCGTCGCTCTAAAAACTCCCTTTTACGTTTTGTCTCTCATTTGGCAGTCTAGATTTATTGTGATTCCTTCTTCGCTTTTTCTTCCTTTTTCACTTGCGAACCCTATAGTATTTCAACTACAGGGCGAGCGAAATAAGAAGGCATCCGGCTGGTCGAACTCCCGCTGAGCGGGATTAGAGCGACAGGATTCTACTGCGCGAAATGTATTGACGAATTCCACAAACTTTATTCAATTCGTTTTGTGTGATTTTATGATTTCGCACCCAGTAGTATTGTCAAGTACTGGGCAAACGGAAATGCAAGCAGATCCAGTTGTTCGAACTCCTGCTGCAGCGGGATGGCGCGACATGATTCTTCCTAGTTCGACATGATTTTTAAAAAATTCAAGTAAGAAAGTAATTAACTATTGAGTCTAATTCTGGATTTATACAGAAAAGGTAAATTGATAAACTTGTTCATTACTATTCAACAGAGTGCAATTGGCAACGGTCGAGGTCAAATACTAGTCTGACAGAATATTTGTTAATTTCTCATTTGGTTTGAGTGATGATGATACAAAAACATCCTCTTTGACTGCCGTAATCTCATGTAGTGAAACAGTCGACATGGTGTTGATCAGTGCCTCATCAAAAGGTAAGAGCACACGAACATAATTGTCGGTAAAGCCGGAGATGAATTTTCCATCAGGCCCTTTTTCAAAAAGGACTTCTCTTGCTTGTCCGAGATGTTTTGAATAAAATGCTTGTTTCTTTTTTAAGGATAGTTGGCGAAGACGCTTGCTACGCTCACGCCGGATGCCCACCGGAACAACGCCATCCATCGAAGCCGCTGGTGTGTTTTCTCGTTCTGAATAAGTGAAGACATGAATGTAATCGATATCCATCTCCATCAGAAATTGATAAGTATCCATAAAGTGTTCTTCAGTCTCTCCGGGAAAGCCGGTAATGACATCGACACCGATACACGCGTGTGGCATCTGTGCTTTAATGTGATCAACACGGGCACTATATAGTTCACGCTGATAACGACGCTTCATCCTTTTCAACATTTCATTATTGCCGGATTGTAGTGGCATATGAAAGTGTGGCATAAATCGCGATGAGGTACTAACGAAATCAATGATTTCATCCGTACAGAGATTTGGTTCGATAGACGATATTCTGAAACGATCTACTTCTTCCACCTTGTCCAGTTCGCGGATCAGGTCGATAAACATAGCTTCCTTTTTCGGTCTCTCTCCTTCGATGACAGAGGTGCCATTTCCGAAGTCTCCGATGTTTACGCCTGTCAGTACAATTTCTTTTTTACCGGATATCCCAATCTCTTTTGCCTGAGCAACGATTTGTTCTACTTGAGCACTTCGACTTTTTCCTCGGGCTTGTGGAATGGTGCAAAATGTACATTTGTAATCACAGCCATCCTGTACTTTTAGAAAGGATCGCGTTCTATCCCCAAATGAATAGGCGGGTCTGAAAATATTGGCTTCCTGAATTTCGCCGGCATGGACAGTGGTGTGTTCATGGACACCATCTAAGGTGTGGATGTATTCGAGGATATTAAATTTTTCTGCTGCACCCAGCACAAGATCAACTCCCTGAATTTCTGCAATTTCTTTTGGTTTTAGTTGCGCATAACAACCCATCACGACTACTCGCGCCTGCGGATTTTGGCGATGCACTTGTCGGACTGATTTTCTGCAATCGCGATCAGCATTTTCTGTCACGGAACAGGTGTTGAGCACATAGATATCAGCTTCGGCATCATAGGGCACCACGGCGTAGCCATCCTGCTCAAACAAACGTTTGACGGAAGAGGTCTCTGCATAATTCAGCTTGCAACCTAGTGTATGAAATGCTACTGTGCGCGGTGTGGCCATATTGCAAAAATAAAGCCCTTGGTTGATTCCAAAGGCTTTCTTCTATTTTTCGTACTGTCTTTTGCTCTTTAAATAGCGTAAAGTGACTTTCGACCGATGTAAGGGCAGTTATTTTTCCTCTACACCTGAAACCAAAAGGGACACTTCATTACGTAAAACCTCGATAAATCCCTGTTCGACAACAATGGATCGCTTTTCGCCTTTTTCCAATTGAAATCGAACTTCTCCATTTCCGAGTGCTGCCACTATAGGTGCATGTCCATTGAGAACTTCAAAACGCCCCCCAATGGCTGGAACATTCACAGAAGTGACTTTTCCTTGAAACAACTCTTTATCGGGCGTAAGTATGACGAGATTCATCTGTTATTAATTTTCTGTCTCAGCTAACATTTTATTTCCAGCCTCGATCACTTCTTCGATATTTCCTTTCAAGTTGAAAGCAGCCTCAGGGTATTGATCTACCTCACCATCAAGAATCATATTGAAGCCACGGATGGTTTCTTCGATCGTAACAAGTGCTCCAGGTTTTCCTGTAAACTGCTCAGCTACGTGGAAAGGCTGCGATAAGAAACGCTGTACACGACGAGCGCGGTGAACGACAATTCTATCTTCATCAGAAAGTTCTTCCAAACCAAGAATCGCGATGATATCTTGAAGCTCATTGTATCGCTGAAGGATGTTCTTTACCGCCATCGCGGTATTGTAATGCTCATCTCCGATCACCAGTGGATCAAGAATTCTTGACGTACTATCCAATGGATCCACAGCAGGGTAAATACCTAATGCAGCTATCTTTCTGCTCAATACGGTAGTTGCATCAAGGTGAGCAAACGTTGTTGCAGGAGCTGGGTCAGTCAAGTCATCTGCAGGTACATAAACCGCCTGTACGGAGGTGATAGATCCACGTTTTGTAGAAGTAATTCGCTCCTGCATCACACCCATTTCTGTAGCCAATGTAGGTTGGTATCCTACAGCTGATGGCATACGACCCAATAGAGCAGATACCTCAGAACCAGCTTGTGTAAAGCGGAAAATATTGTCAATAAAGAAAAGGATATCACGTCCTCCGGCTGGATCGCTTAGATCACCATCTCTGTAATATTCAGCAACAGTCAATCCGGATAAAGCAACTCGTGCGCGTGAACCCGGAGGTTCATTCATTTGACCAAACACAAGAGTAGCTTGTGACTTGGCGAGTTCTGTTTTATCTACTTTAGACAGATCCCATCCGCCTTCTTCCATACTCTTCTCAAACGCTTTACCATATTTGATTACACCTGACTCAATCATCTCACGCAGCAGATCATTCCCTTCACGCGTCCGTTCTCCAACACCGGCGAAAACAGAAATACCTTCATATCCTTTCGCGATATTATTGATCAACTCCATGATCAATACGGTCTTTCCTACACCAGCTCCACCGAATAAACCGATTTTTCCTCCTTTTGAATAAGGCTCGATCAAGTCGATGACCTTGATTCCTGTGTAGAGGATGTCTTTTGAAGTTGATAACTCTTCGTAGGTTGGTGGCTTTCTGTGGATTGGGTAAGAATTTTCGTCTTTGATCACATCACCAATCCCATCAATAGCTTCACCAACTACATTAAAAAGGCGTCCTTTGATTTGTTCGCCGACGGGCATCGTGATGTTATTGCCGGTATCCACTACATCCATTCCTCTCATGAGGCCATCGGTACTGTCCATGGCTACAGCTCGCACACTGTCTTCTCCCAAGTGTTGTTGAACTTCAAGAATCACTTTTTCACCCGAGGAACGAGTGATTTCAAGGGCATTGAGAATATCCGGAATAGTGCTGTTTTCTCCTGCAAAACTTACGTCCACTACCGGGCCGATGATTTGTTTAATGGTACCAACGTTCATAATAGGTTGAAATTCTTATAGTTATCTACGAAAAGTGCTTTAAATTGTGGCGCAAAGATAGAAATATATAGCCAAGAAAGTAAGTGTGATGTGAAGATTTTCCAGATTATTCTTCTTCTGAATGAATAGTCTCGTCTTGGATCAATGGTTCCAGCCAAAAGTTGTTTGCACCTTCACCTATCAACATTCTAAGGACTTGATTATTAATCATTTCCAACAAGGATAGAAAGGTCACAATCGCGTGGATTTTACTTTCGCAATCATCAAAGATATCGTTGAAGTCAAGTCTGGGCTTAAATACAAGCTTATCGATGATTCGTGCCTGTTCCTCTTGAACGGTATATCCATATTGAACAATGGTATGAACGGGATTGGATTTTGCCTCTTCAAATCGCAGCATGACGCGCTTAAAAGCCTGCAGGAGCTTATAAAGTGACAGGTTTTCGAGTTCGGCATCTGCCAGTGCTTCTTCAGCCAGTGATTTGAGTTCTATCTCAACATTTCCACGAGGGAAAGAAAACGATCTGATTTCTTCCTTTCGTCGGAGTTCTTCGGTAGCTTCCTTATAGGCTTTGTATTCAACCAGCCGTTGGATGAGCTCCTCACGAGGGTCGATTTCATTGCCTTCTTCATCCACTTCTTTTCGTGGAATCAGCATTTTGGCTTTTATACGCATCAGGGAAGCGGCCACCAGGATAAATTCTGAGGCCATATCGATGTTGAGGATCTCCAGCGTGTGTACATAGGCTAGAAAATCATCAGTTATTTTGGCAATCGGAATATCATATATATCCAGTTCATCTCGTTCAATGAAGAACAAGAGTAAGTCAAAAGGGCCTTCAAAGGCATCTATCCGAATCGTATATGTCAATTCCACCTGTTACTTTTAGACCGACAAAGATATCATTATGAGTAATAACAAGGGAAGCCTTTTTCTTTTGCCCAGCCCAATAGCGGATCAATCACTGCCCAGCATCTCTCCTGAAGCGATTCAGATAATGCATGGATTAGATCATTTTATTGTGGAAAGAGCAAGAACTTCAAGGCGATTTATCGGTTCTACCAAGCCTGAAAAACCAATTGCCAGCTTATCAATCGTAGAGATGCCAGAGGATATGAGTGATCAGACAGTCATTCGAGGGCAATTACAACCCTTGCTGGATGGCCAAAATATGGGAATTCTTTCTGAAGCGGGAATGCCGGCGGTCGCTGATCCGGGGAATAAATATGTTGCGGCAGCTCACCAGTTGGGTATTAAAGTAGTGCCTATCTCGGGACCTTCCAGTATCATGATGGCATTAATTGCTTCCGGATTGGAAGGTCAGCGGTTTATGTTTCATGGGTACCTGAGTGCGAAACGCGAAGAACTAGAAAAACAATTACGGCAATTGGAGAATCGTGCGGATCGAGATGATGCCACACAAATCTGGATTGAAACACCTTATCGCAATCGGCAGATTCTGGAGGCAGCGGCTCAGTATCTGGATAAGAAAAGACACTTTTGTATTGCAGCCGGACTAGGAGGAAAAAGTGGGTTTGTACTTTCTCGAAACATGGCTGATTGGCAGCGAAGTGGCTGGCCAGAAATTCATAAGATACCAACGGTGTTTTTGTTGAAATAGGCATGACTTGATTTAAGAGAAAAACATTGTGCCCTAGCCTTTGTTAAGAGATTATCAATTGAAAATAAAATGAGTCATACAGCAGAAATAAATATCAGTCCACAGGAACTCGCAGCGAAAGGATTTCTTGATGTGAACGTAGATCCTTCTCTCAATTTGGTGGAAGAAATACAGCGCCTGAAGAAAGAGAAAAATGCGGTGATTCTTGCCCATTATTATCAGGACTCAGAGATCCAGGATGTGGCGGATTATATAGGCGATAGCCTTGGGTTGTCGCAAGAGGCAGCAACAACGAAAGCAGATATCATTGTTTTTGCGGGTGTACATTTTATGGCAGAAACGGCGAAGATATTATCACCGCATAAAAAAGTATTGCTGCCGGATTTAAATGCGGGTTGTTCATTAGCGGATTCTTGTCCTGCGCCACTTTTTAAAAAGTTTAAAGCGTTGCATCCGGAAGCAGTAGTCGTGTCTTATATTAATTGCACGGCTGAATTAAAAACGCTGACGGATATATGTTGTACGTCAACGAATGCTGTTCATGTCATCAATAGTATTCCAAAAGACAAGGAGATCATTTTTGCTCCGGATCGAAATCTTGGGGCTTACTTAGAAAAGAAAACCGGCAGAGATCTTATTCTATGGAATGGCACTTGTATGGTGCACGAGATATTCTCTCATGAGAAAATCGCGCGTTTGCAAGTGCAGTATCCGGAGGCAAAACTCATTGCTCATCCGGAATGCGAAGCACATATTCTTGAAGCTGCTGAATTTATCGGGTCTACAAGCGGGCTTTTGAAATACACGCAAACCAATGATGCAAAGCAATTTATTGTTGCTACGGAACCCGGTATTATCCACCAGATGGAATTGGCCAGTCCGGAAAAGACATTTATTCCAGCGCCTCCCAATAACACTTGTGCATGTAACGAATGCCCGCATATGAAGCTCAACACGATGGAAAAGCTCTATCTGTGTATGAAATATGAGCAGCCGGAGATTCTATTGCCGGAGGAGGTTATTAGGGAAGGGCGCGCGAGTATTGACAGAATGCTAGAAATCTCAGCAGCCGCAGGGCTTTAAATTCGTCATAGGGGATAAAATTAGTTATATAATAAATATTTATTATATCTATATTTGTCCTTTCCAATAAGTTATGATACAAGGTGGCTTATTTACGGGGTTATAATTTGGCAATAGATATACGATTTACGCGTATGATTACGTTTCAGACTATCTTTGCCGGCCAAAATTGAATATGAAGGGTTACATTTTATTGGTTTTATTAGTAGTTGTCAGCTGTACGGGATACAGTCAAAAGGGCTATGAGATTGGTGGAATGATTGGTGCCAGCAATTACTATGGCGAGATCAATCCTGATTTTTCTTTAAAGGCACCCGGTTATTCTATTTGTGCAATCGGGAGATATAATTTCAATACGCGGACTTCTATCCGAATGGATGTGGGCGCCGGGCGTATATTGGGGAAGGACAATTTGTCTGAAAGCAACTTTCAAAAAAGCAGAAACCTCAGTTTTCGGACTGATTTTGTAGATGCTTCACTAGGGTTTGAGTTTAACTTTTTTAATCTCATCCATGGGAGCAGAGATCAATATTTTACCCCTTATATATTTGGTGGATTGGCCTTTGCTTATTATAATCCAAGAGCTGAATTAGATGGTACCTGGCATGCTTTGCGACCATTGGGTACGGAAGGTCAACGCGAGGGAGATGAATATTCACGAATTACGGCGGGTATGACTTATGGGATGGGGATAAAGCTTGATTTCAGTTATGAGTGGAGTTTAAATGTCGAATTTTCTGTTCGTCAAATGGGATCTGATTATCTTGATGATGTGAGTACGGTTTATCCTAACATGGTTGAACTGGCTGCGCGCAGAGGTGACATCGCTGTTCAATTTTCTGACCGTTCGCCGGAGTTAGGCCTTGACCCGATTGGTGAGCCGGGTCGTCAGCGTGGTGTAGACAATAATAAGGACGGATACTACTCGCTCAGAGTAGGGGTGGTCTATTATATTGGTCTACTACAGTGTCCGGCGTTGAGTCGTCCGAGGCCTTGATGTTAGCCTTGTCAATTTGTTGATGACTATCTTTGGCTAATGGTGAGCCATTTCACAATTACTTTAGGACCTTTTCCTCGTGGGTTTCATTTGATTACAAATGATGTTTTTTCTGCAGTTACAAAGTGGCCTCAGCAGGGCATGATGACGGTTTTTATGAAACATACTTCAGCCGGTTTGTGTATCAATGAAAATGCGGATGCAGACGTACGTCATGATTTTGATTTATTTTTTGATCGTTTAGCGCCTGAGAATTTGTCCGGCATCCGCCATGATATGGAAGGTCCGGATGATATGCCGGCGCATATTAAAAGTGTACTTTCCGGAGCAACCCTAACGATTCCCGTGATTGATGGACAGCCGGCACTTGGTGCCTGGCAGGGGATTTTTTTATGTGAGTTTAGAAATCGTGCGACACCAAGAAAACTGATCATTTCGATAATAGAATAGTTCACTTCCATGACCAATATTTTATCTGCTGTATTATTTGGTGAAGGTTTGTTGACAGGACTGACCTTAACTGTGATGTTAGGTCCGGTGACGATGATTATTCTTCGCAGTGGGATGCAGGTAGATCGATACGCCGGTATCTCGGCGGCTACAGGCACCTGGGTGAGTGATTACATTTATATAGGCCTAACGTTTTGGTTGACGACTTATGTGGAAGTATGGACAGAGCGACCGGACATACGCCTGGCGTTATACCTGATTGGCGGTTTTGGGTTGTTGGGCATGGGATTACTTATGTTACGACAGAAGCAAAGAAACATGGAGGAATCTTCTGCAGTGGTTCCGTCAAATTACTTCAAGGCCTTTATGGGCGGATTTTTAGTGAACTCTTTAAGCCCATTCACTCTTTTTTTCTGGCTGGGTGCAGCTGTTTTGCTTCATGCCCAGGAGGATAACCCGTTTTGGTATTATTTTGGTCTGATGCTGGCTTTATCCACGGGTGATTTTGCAAAAGCCTGGTTGGCTCCAAAGCTGACAGTTTGGTTGCAAGCAAAATATGTGTTTTGGCTTCAAAAGGGAGCGGGAGTGGTCATTGCGACCACTGGAATATATATTATCGTTTTGGGGTGTTTGGAGAGCCAATAAATCTTCTAATTTGTTATTTTTAGGTGTGAAAAACAAAATCAGCACCCTACTTTTTGACCTTGGGAATGTCATTATTGATATTGATATCGAAGGAGCCATTAGCCGATTAAAGTCTTTATTACGTAAAGATGCTGATCAGGCGATCATCGAAAAAACTTTGATTGATTATGAATGTGGGAAAATTTCTACGGAGATTTTTATCAATAACATACTTCGGCAAAGTGATCGAAAGTATCAAGCAATCGATGTGATAGACGCATGGAATAGTATGTTGATCGGCGTACCGAGATATCGATTGACAATGTTGGAAATGTTGCGACCCAAGTACAATGTTTATCTCCTCAGTAATACAAATGCCCTTCACCTGGAATGGGTGCATCGACATGTTCAACGCGCGCACAAAGTTTCCAATTTTGAAGACTCCTATTTTGATCAGGCATTTTATTCTCATCTAATTGGTGATCGCAAACCGAATGCTTCTATTTTTAATCACGTGACGGAAGAAGCATTTTTGACTCCTGATCGAACATTATTTCTGGATGATTTGGAAGACAATATTAAGACAGCTGCCAAACTTGGTTTCCATACTTATCATGTAAAGCAAGGGGAAGAAGTGGCTGAGTATTTGAAGTTGGAAGGATTTTATTAAAGTGAAGAGTTTACCCAGTATACGGTCCGCCTGAGGCGGATATTCAGGGGCTTGCCCTGTACTCCGACGTAGGAGGTAGTACAGGGTGAAAAGGATTAGGAGATTAGTAGGTTATTTTAGTTGTTCCACTACGCACCTGACCTAAATAGCCTATAGCACTTCTATAAACACATAAATATTTGAGCAGTTAAACGCTAATCTTCGAACCACTTAACTTTTTAATCCTTCTTTGCTAAATAAGTCAAAAGATCTGGATACTGTTCAGTGAATTGTGGAATCCTTGCGTCCGAGATACGCAAGCCACCTACATAAGGAACAATACGTGCATCATTAAATCCGATCGATTTCATTTGTTGCAGCATCAATTCACTTTCCTTGAAAGTTGGAAACATGCCTGCCATGTATAAATAGTTACCCTGCAAATTGTCCACTTCAATAAACATTTCCTCAACAGTATCTATGTCCTGATTTTGAAGTATTTGAGTAATGGACGCAATCTGTACACTGTAAAATAATCCGTGTCTTAATTCAGCGAACTTTACGCCATGCGGGTCACGCACGTTTTCCGGGGTTTTTATGTTTTCTACATGAATTTGTACAGGCTCAGTTTCAAATCCAAAAGGTGTAATTTCCAATCGTTGGTTTAACTTCTCGAACAATGGGCTTTGCGTAGACGGTGAAGGCTTGGTGATTAATGGAAAAGAAGCACCATACCCTCTGAGGATTAATCGATTTCGTTGGATTCCTTTTCCCACAAGGTAATCTGCTGCTTTCTCAGCCTTTTTGATGGAGAAATAAAGATTGTACGTACGTTGTCCTGTGGGTAATTCAAAGCAACTTAATCCAGCAGTTATTTTAGGATAGATGGTAAGCAGGTTTGCCAACAGATCTAATTTTTTTGTGTTTTGTGGCGATAGAATTTCTGTATTTTCAGTAAAGAATAAGTGGGAGATATAATATTCTTTAATGTCAACAATGACATCGTTTTGTTTTGGCGCTTTTTTAAGAGAAATGCCTGCAGACTTAATAGAGTGATAAAAAGTAGGAAGTACAGAGATATGCTGATGCGCAACAATCGGTTGTTTGAAAAACACTCTATAAATATCTTCTTCTCCATAGCCTTCTTTTCGATCGGAACTGAGATATGCGGTCATGCCATCCGGAGACAAAACAAAATGCGCATCATCCAGTGAAGAGTTAATGGGCATTCCCATATTAAGAGCACGGGACCAAATTAATTTTTTGGGATCGAATGTCGCACTAAAGACATCCAGACCACCCAGACTTGCAAGATTGTTAGAACTAAAGTACAAAGTCAAACCATCTTGTGTCAGGAATGGATAACGCTCATCGTAAAAAGAATTGATCGTTGGTCCCAGATTGGTTGGAGGTGACCAGGAACCTTTTTTCAATACCGAAATATAAATATCAAATCCACCAAATCCACCAGTCATATTTGAAGAAAATAGGCATATACTATCGTTAAAAAAAACAAGATCCGCAGGTGCGATATTCGATAACGGTGGTCCTGAAAATCGACCGGTGTGAACTGCTTGATCCAATGCAAATGTATCTGTCTTGATAATGAATTGATTACCGGAAGCACTGAGATAATAGAGTATCTGCCCATTCCTGCTAAATCCACATACTTCGTCAAAACCATTGGAATTTATATGTGAAGGTAATGGTGAGGGTGTTGTCCAACGACCATTATTGAGTGTGGTACTATAGATATCTACATTCCCTTTTAGCAGCTTTGCTCTGGCGACATCTTCGCGATCTGAATTGAAGTAAATTTTATCAATGATCGTAGGGCTTGTTTTTACACCAAATTCGGCAAACTGTGTGTTGATAGCGGTACCTGCATTTTCTAAGTAAGCGATTTCATCTCCGTATTTAAGACGTGCACCATTGCCACAACGAACAATTTCATCTTTTACCCAAGGAATGTTTGGGTCCTTTGGCTTTGATTTTTGGAGAAAAATCTTGTAAAAGGAAATCGCATCGGTAAACTTGCTTTTGGCTTGCAAACATTTAGCTTGTCGGAGAAAAACCTCTGCAGGGGTTTTGCTTTCTTTGATCAACCCATGAAAGATATTCATTGCTTCATCTACATCATTGATTTCATAAAGGCAGATGCCGATGTTCAGCTTGATTTGTTTATTGATAGAACTTTCAAATCCACCTTGTCGATAAGAAGACAAAGCTGCTCGAAAATTGCCGGATTCGAAGTATTGATCCGCTTGTTTTTTGAAAGCCCCGGAGGATTGACTTATTCCTTCAAACGGAAATACCAAAAGCATGCACAACGATAGTACAAATGCAAGGCCGGTATTATGGTTGATGGTATGGGACACAAGTTTATGGAATATCAAATTTCTCTATCAGGATCAAATGCCTCCAGGTAATCGGCCACTTTTTTCAGGAATGATCCGCCGAGTGAACCATCCACGACTCTGTGATCATAGGACATAGACAAAAACATGTAATGACGGATGGCAATGAGGTCACCAAATTCGGTTTCAACGACGCCTGGTTTTTTGCGAATAGCTCCAGCCGCCATGATAGCTGCTTGTGGTTGAAAGATGATAGGTGTTCCCATTACATTGCCAAACGTTCCGACATTGGTCAGGGTAAAAGTGCCATCCTGGATTTCTTCAGGCTTTAATTTATTTGCGCGCGCACGGGAGGCTAGATCATTCACTTTTTTAGTCAAGCCCATCAGGTTATAGCCATCTGCATTATGAATGACTGGAACGATTAGATTGCCTGATGGAAGTGCGGCGGCCATGCCGATGTTAATATTCTTTTTCAATAAAATATTATCACCATCCACAGATACATTAATCAATGGGAAATCTCTGATGGCTTTTACAATGGCTTCAATAAAAATGGGTGTGAATGTAATTTTCTCACCATATTTTTTAAGAAATTCACCTTTTACTTTATTGCGCCACAGGACCATCTCTGTGACATCCGCTTCTACCATGGAAGTCACATGAGGAGAGGTATGCTTCGAACGAACCATATGTTCGGCAATCATTTTGCGCATACGATCCATCTCTATGATTTCTACATTTCCATCTGCGCTGACCGAAACAGGCGTAGGTGCCGGTGTCGATGGTGCGGAAGCGGATGAAGTTTTCGTTTCAGTTACAATGGATGGTACTGCCGGAGCAGCAGCCTGTGGTTGCTGGCTGCCTCTGGTCGTCAAATAAGAAAGTATATCACTTTTGGTGACGCGATCATCCTGACCTGTACCTGGTATTTGATCCAGTTCAGCTTGATTGATGCCCTCTGAGGAAGCTATTTTTCTAACCAATGGCGAATAAAACCGACCACCGGAATTTGATACGACGATGGTTGGGTGACTTGCTGCAACAGGTACATAAGGAACACTTGCCGGTTTCGGAGCAGGTGCTTTGGGAGTTGGAGGCGGAGCCACCGAAGTGGGTGCTTCTTCCGCCTTAGGTGGAGTAGGAGAAGTGGCTTTTCCATTTCCTGAAGGAGATCCTGCCTTTGCCTCCGTTGCGATGACGGCGATGGTGTGGCCTACAGGCACTACTGCATCTACTTCGAACAATATTTTTTCGAGTCTGCCGGCTACAGGAGAGGGGATTTCACTGTCCACCTTATCTGTAGCTATCTCTAGGATAGTTTCATCCAACTCTACCATATCGCCCGGCTTCTTGAGCCAACGCAGTATAGTCGCTTCCATTATACTCTCGCCCATCTTGGGCATGATTAGGTTAAAGTCCGCCATAACTGCAAAGATAAGCAAAGAGGAGGTTAGGGTTTTCAATTCCATACAATTTCTCTGACTCTCAAAAAGTTATATCAGAAATTAGCCTAAAAGTTATGCGGACTTCGCTAAGCCTGCTTAGATTTAGCAGTATTTTTCATGTAATCCAACCGAAAATGAAACACCAAAGCCAATTTTTGATCTATCTGGCCATTTTTTCAAGCATTTTGGCCTGTAAAAAGGATTTTGAACCAACATCCCACTCCCAGGAAGAAATTGGAAGATATATTGCCGCCAGGATACCCTCTGCTATCGAGACACAAGATCCGGTGAGAATTCGATTTGCCGTACCGGTCGATACGAGCAAGACAAAAGGGGTTTTTCAATTTAATCCTGATATAACCGGTGATTATAAATGGGAAGATGAAAAAACACTTGCTTTTCGCCCCATCGATGGCTGGACTCCAGGTACACCTTATCAATTACAAGTCAATCTGGATAAAGTAATATCCGATCCTGCACCCGAGATCAAAAGAGTCGTTTTTGATTTTACCGTTAAGCCCGTTCGCATGACCGTTTTCTTCGAACCACTCGTACCCGAGTTTGAAGGAGAAAATCCAGTTTACCTACTTCGAGGAACTATATCAACTTCCATACCTGTGGCGGACAAGAAGATGGAAGCGTTGATGAATAAAAAATCGACCGGTCGAATGGATGACATGGAATGGAATCATAATGCCACCGGAACGACACATGATTTCATTGTTTCTAATATTGCGCCCGGAGCAACGCTCCATTTTATTTGGGATGGTAAGGATTTTGGATCAATAGAATCCGGAGAGCGTGCAATAAAAATTCCGGGCACCAATGAATTTAGCATGCTTTCTTTTGAACCCGGTACAGATGGAGAAAGAAAAATAAATATTTACTTTTCACAAAAACTAAAATCCAATCAAGAACTGGTGGGCTTGGTCACAATCAATGATCGGACCAATGGATTTACACTGAAGAAAAAAGATAATGTGTTGTCCATTTATCCGGAAAAATCTCTTTCGGGTGATTTGTCTATTCAACTTAATCAAGTGATTACTTCTTCACTTAATGTGGAGTTGGGTGCTTTGGTGCAAATAGATATTTCACTAGACGATCCGAATCCTGCCGTTAAACTGGTTGGGTCAGGTGTAATAACACCGGGTAATAAAGACATTGTTTTTCCATTTGAGGCGATCAACTTAAAACGTGTGCAGGTAGAAGTGCTGCAGATTTTTGACAATAATATACTTCAGTATCTACAATACAATGATCTTGAAGATCCATGGAATCTGGAACCTGTAGGACGAATTATCCTTCAAAAGGAAGTTGATTTAAAAGCGATATCAGATACAGACAACCAATATGTTTGGACACGATACGCGCTGGACCTGGGTCCATTAGTTCGGTTGGCCCCGGGAAGTGTCTATCAGGTACGTGTCGGTTTTAAAGGAACTGACACATACCTCGATTGTTACACAGAATCTTCCACTCCTGCTGTGGAAGTTCCGTTTGGAGAGGTAAGGTCTTTCTGGACCTATCACTATGGTTATCCGGGATTTAATTGGAGTCATACGGATGATCCTTGCTTCCCTGCCTTTTATAATGAGGGACGATTTATAAGTCGAAATCTTTTGGCATCTGATATAGGCTTGACAGCCAAGCGAGATGGGAAAGGTAAAACATGGGTCTACGCTAGTTCCATAACCGCCGCGTCACCAATGTCCGGCGTTAAAATTGAGATGTTCGATTTCCAACAGCAATCGATGGGTATTGGTCAGACCACAAATGAAGGTAGTCTCGTCATGGAAACACCTCGAAGCGTATTTTTTGTCGTCGCGAGTGCCAATGGTCAAAAAGGATATTTGCGATTGGGCGATGGACTGTCCTTATCGATGAGTGAATTCAATACCGGAGGAACCGGATATCAGGAAGGACTACGCGGATACATTTATGCAGAGCGTGAAGTGTGGCGACCGGGCGATAGTGTGTTTCTGAATTTTGTGTTGTGGGATCCGGGTGATAAAATTGATTCACGACACCCTGTGCGATTAACGGTGACCAATCCTTTAGGCCAGAAAAAAGTAGAGATGACCAGCCCCGTTTCTATGGGCGGAATTTACAATCTTGCTTTCAAAACAGAAGCTACAGATCCTACAGGTAACTGGATGGCGAAAGTGGAAGTTGGGGATGCTGTTTTTTCCAAATCAATTAAAATAGAAACGATCAAACCCAATCGTTTAAGTGTAGATGCAGATTTGCCGAAAGCTATTCAGGGTGGAAAGTCAGCTCAGCATTTTAATTTAACATCAAAGTGGTTATATGGTGCGCCTGCGGCAAATTTAAAAGCAATTGTTGAAGCTCAGTTCAAGCCACAAGTTTTTTCTCCGGAAGGTTTCAGGACATTTAGATTTTCAGACCCTGCCAGAAAAACACCCAATACGGTCACGACAATTTTTGATAAAAATCTTGATGCACAAGGTATGGCGAAAGTCAGTATTCCTTCCATTAAAGATTTTCTTCCGGAAGGTATGTTGACGATGTCTGTTAAAACTCGAGTCTTTGAAGCAGGTGGTGATTTTAGTACGGATCGACATTCAACTACCTATCATCCTTACGATCATTACGCCGGTGTTTCTATTCCTAAAAATCGCTGGGGATATGAAGAAATGGTGCTGAACAAAACGAACAAGGTCCAATTAGCGAGTGTGACGACGGAAGGGAAAGGTGTCGCCGGAAGAACACTGAGTGTGGGAGTCTATCGCGCCCATTGGAGATGGTGGTGGGATCAATCCGATAATGATATTACGCAGTACAACAGTTCACTTCATTTAGGAGCCATTTACACAGACACAATTATGTCCGGTAAGGATGGTATGGTGACGTATGATGTGACGCCACAATCTTATGGTTCCTATATGATTCGAGTCTGTGATACAGAATCAGGACATTGTTCCGGACAGTTTTATTACGCCGGATCGTGGGGTGATCCATCGGGAGATAATGACGCCGCTAGCCGACTCACTTTCACAGCAGATCAGGAACGCTATGAAGTGGGCGATGATATAAAACTAAACATTCCTTCAGCACCCGGAAGTCGTTTGTTGCTGTCAATTGAAAAAAACAACACGGTTCTTTCTACAAAATGGTATGATGCCAAAGATGATCATACAGAGATTGTCTTTAAGGCCACGGCGGAGATGATGCCAAATGTGTATGCCTATGTGAGCCACATCCAGCCTTATGACCATGATGCCAATGATATGCCGTTGCGGATGTACGGTGTCTTGCCCTTAATGGTGGCTGATCCGGCCACCATGTTACATCCGGAAATTGAAATAGCCGATGTCCTTGAACCAGATAAGAGTTTCACCGTAACCGTCAGTGAAAAAGATAATCAATCGATGGCCTATACGATTGCAATTGTGGATGAAGGTTTGCTTGGTCTTACGCGATTTCAATCGCCCGATCCATGGGAACATTTTCATCAACAGGAAGCATTAGATGTCCGGACATGGGATATGTTTGATCAGGTACTCGGTGGATATGGAGGTGTGATTGATCGTTTATTGAGTCTTGGTGGTGATGGTGCTGCCGCATTGGTTGATGCACCGCAAGCAGAGCGATTCAAACCGGTCGTGATACATCTCGGTCCATTTTATTTGGAGAAAGGAAAAGAAAAAAAGCACACATTGACCATGCCTAATTATGTTGGAGCTGTCCGAACGATGGTGGTAGCGTCAGATCGCAAACGTTGGGGTGCTGCCGAAAAAACAAGTAAGGTAAAATCAGATTTAATGATTCAACCGACACTACCAAGAGTAGTGTCTCCGGGAGAAACGGTCACCTTGCCGATTCATGTGCATGCGATGAGTGATAATATTAGAGAAGCTGATGTACGCGTGAGCACAAATGATATGGCTACTATTGATGGAAGTAGTAGTCAAAAAATTCAGTTTGCCAATCAGGGAGAGAAAATGGTTTTCTTCAAACTGAAAATTCCTGAGAAGCCGGGGCTATTAAAAGTTGATATAGTAGCCGAGTCCGGTAAAGCAAAAACAAGCCAGCACATGGAATTGGATGTAAGGATTCCAAATCCACCGATCGCTGAGGTTTTTGCTACGACCATTGCAGCCGGTCAAACATGGAACACAACACTTACATTGCCCGGCATGGAAGGGACGAATGATGCAACCGTTGAGTTGTCTATCATGCCTCCCATTAATTTGCAAAAGCGTCTTAAATATTTAATCAGATATCCTTATGGCTGTTTGGAGCAAACTGTTTCTTCCGTTTTTCCACAATTATATTTAAGCAGACTGACGGATCTTAATTCGGAACAAGAAAGAGAGGTGCGTGTCAATATCCAGTTAGGCATAGATCGCATTAGAAATTTCAATTTGCCTTCAGGAGGTTTTACGTATTGGCCGGGAGAAAGTTATCGGGATAGTTGGACAAGTAGTTATGCTGGTCATTTTTTAATTGAAGCGGCCAAAGCAGGATACACAGTCGACAGAACGATGATGACTGCATGGCGTAATTCACAAAATAAAGATGCACAAGCTTATCGGCCAAGTGCTACTTATAGAGGTGATTTGATTCAAGCTTATCGTTTGTATACACTAGCGTTGGATGGACAACCGGCATGGGGTATGATGAACAAATTGCGTACGCAGCAGAATCTTGATCCCATAGCGTCATGGTTGTTGGCGAGTACATATGCGCTAGGCAATCGCAAAGATGTAGCACAAGAAATTATTGAAAAATTGTCTACGAAGGTGGAACCTTATCAGGAGCTTAAAGATACGTATGGTTCCGAACTGCGGGACAAAGCCATTATTCTTGAAACCTTCCTGGCGATGGATCAACTAAAAGATGCGATGGCTATTTCCACAACGATTGCAGAATCATTGTCAGGTGATTATTGGTACAGCACACAGAGTACGTCATTTGGTTTGTTGGCCATGGGAAAATTGGCTTCTCATTTTACGGGGAATGAGATAAAAGCAAGAATAGAACAAGGTGCAAAAACACCATTTGAAACTGTGAGCAAAAAAGGAATGGTGAGCCGGGTGCTTGATGTGACGGCCAAACAAATTTCAATTAAAAACTCTTCTGCTGATCCTTTGAATGTCAGAATCGTGACCACCGGAAAACCACTGCGAGGAGTTGCCACAGAAATTAAAAACAACTTAAAACTCACCGTGAAGTATATGGATAAAACAGGCAAGGAAATCAGTGTAGATCGATTGAATCAGGGACAGGATTTTATTGTAAAAGTGGTCGTTACAAATCCGGGGACGTATACGACAAATCTGGATCAAATGGTATTAGCTTATTTATTTCCATCCGGATGGGAACTGGCGAATCAACGCATGGATAATTTCACCGGAAGGTTTGCGAACAGTGGTATTCGCTATCAGGATGTCAGAGATGATCGTGTTAATACGTTCTTCAACATGAATCGGGGTGACTGGACCTATCATTTTGTAATGACAGCTACGTATGCGGGTAAATATTGGTTGCCCGACATCATGTGTGATGCGATGTACTCGCATAAGGTACAGGCGCGTTTGCCAGGAAGATGGGTGGAAGTGGTGTCCGCCACACCTGAAACGATGAATTAAAAAAGTATTTCATTATTTCAGGGCAGTTTATCAAGGCTAGAATGTGAAGCTAATGCGGCTTCATGTCTATTTCTATGATTCCTTCCACAACAGATGAAAGGTATTAAACACTTCTTTTAAATAAACGTGATGATGGAGGCCAGTTGTTTTGAACTTTTCTTTATTTCAGGAATTTAAAGTCGGAATTATTTAATTTATGGCTATGGTATTTTAAATGAATGGTTGACCCCAATGAAATCAAGGATATTTATTATGTCAAATTCATTGGAATCAATGACAACAGAGTAGGGTAATAAAGTGATACTTTTGAGCGGCTATACGTCAAATGGTTAGCCTCAAAAAACACCTTATGAAAAAGTATCTAATCCTTTGCGTTGTGATGTCTTTCGTCACTTTCAGTGCATTGAGTCAAACAGGAAATGTCGGCATCGGGACAACTTATCCGGAGCAGAAGCTTGAAATTGTAAGTGAAGATTCGACTGGTGTGGCAGTTGCCATAAAACTTAGCGCACCCAACATGGACTCTTTGAGCAAAACGGTCCTGATGATGGGTAAGGACACTGATTCGTTGAATCAGGCTGAAATCAATTTTTTGTTTGATGGACAGAAGAGCCTTAAGAATCAACTTCAATTTGGATTTTCAAAAAACCTTCCTTTTGTTTTTTTTAATGGGAATCAACGCGTTGGTATTGGTGTTTCCTCACCTGATGCAACATTGCATGTTAATGGTGATTTCAAACTTGCTGATGGAACAGAGGGTATAGGAAAAATTCTAGTATCTGATACGTTTGGTTTAGCTACCTGGCAATCACCTGCAGTAGAGTCTGATCCACAGGTAGGGCCTTTAAGTATGAATAAAGTGCCAAAGTGGGATGGCAGTGCGTTGGTGGATGGACTGATTGAAGATGATGGAAATAATATTGTTGTGACGCATGACGCATTCATAAATGGTCTGACCTTAGGTAAAGGGCAAGGTTCAGAAAATGCAACAAACACGGTATTTGGATTCGGCGTTCTCGGTTCCAATACACTCGGAAGGTATAATACGGCGATTGGTTTTAATGCAATGCTTGCCAATGTGATGGCAGGCTCAAGTACCGCTGTGGGTTATGAAGCACTGCGCGATCATGATGGAGGTAGTGGTGGAAATACTGCTCTTGGGTATCATACTTTAACAACAAATCTAACAGGATATGGTAATACCGCTGTTGGCGCAAATGCGATGTTAGATGGGACTTCCGGGGACAATAATGTAGGTATAGGCAGTAATGCAGTCAGGACCTACAGTGGAAATGGGAACGTTGGTGTTGGTGTATTTAGCCTTTCGGAAATACAGGATGGAGAATATAATACTGCAATTGGATCCGCGAGTGGTAAATCGGCTGTGGGGGATGCGAATGTATTTATTGGCAACAGCGCTGGAGCTAATGCTATAGGTTCAAATCAACTCTATATTGATAATACGGACACAGACACACCGCTTATTTGGGGTGATTTTGCATCCGACCTATTAAAGGTCAATGGAACGCTCAATATCAATGATGCTTATGACTTCCCAATATCAGATGGGACAAATGGTCAGGTGTTGTCAACAGATGGGGCGGGAGTGATTAGTTGGCAGGATGGTGGTTCGGAGGTTGAGTCAATCATTACGAACAAAGTCCCAAAGTGGAATGGAAATGCATTGGTGGATGGACTGATTGAAGATAATGGCAGTCAAGTTATAATCGCCAATGATGTGCGCATCAATAATGTCACTGTTGGAAAAGGGGCTGGATCAGGAAATGGTTCTAGTACAGCTATTGGAAATGGTGCATTATCCTCTAATACCACTGGAGTTTATAATAGCGCAGTAGGAAATTCCGCCCTGAAAAATAATAATGAGGGATCGGAGAACACCTCTTTGGGTCATGCTTCACTGTTAATGAATATTGCTGGAAGCCAAAACACCGGGATTGGCTTGGCCGCATTGACCCAAAATATTTCTGGTAATTTTAATACTGCTCTGGGGTATGCGGCATTAAGCGAAGGTACAGGCAATAGTGGTAACACCGGGATTGGCTCAGGTGCCTTACAAGAGGCATTCATCGGAAATGAAAACGTGGCTGTTGGTAAGGCAAGCCTTGGCGGAGAAAACATAAGCAATGGAAATACGGCTATTGGGGCGTGGAGTGGCCACTTAGCGGAGGGTGAAAAGAATGTCTTCATTGGATATCGTGCCGGATATAATGTCACTGAATCAAATCAACTCTATATCGACAACTCAGACACTTCCACGCCTTTGATCTGGGGTGATTTCGCCAATGACAAAGTTGAGATAAACGGTACCCTGGATATCAAAGAAACACTGAAACTGGAACCGTTGGCGGTAGCTCCCGGGTGCTCGGCTTCTGATGCCGGATTGCTCTACTTCGATTCGAACACAAATAAGTTAAGGTTGTGTGATGGTACAAACTGGACAAACCTAAATTAACTTTTAAAGAACATTACATACTGAGGGGCGTAAAACCGAAGTCGCTGGTTTTTTTGAAAAAGATAGAAAAGAGGTTTATAGATTAAAACTTAACCTTGTCTTTGAAATGCCGTAAAAATTCTTCAACTTACCCTTTCCTGGAGTCTATTGACCAGGTGTCACAGACGAGAAATTGAAAATATTCAATCGCAAACGGAACTTCCTTTGGTTGCTAGCTATTCCCATTCTGGCATGGTGGTTTTGTTTGCCCAATCCTTTATTTGATGCTTCGTACAGTACTGTCTTGTTGGACAGGAATGGAAAATTGATGGGTGCACGATTAGCAGGTGATGAACAGTGGCGATTTCCCGATGAAGAATTACAAGTGCCAGAAACTTTTGAGAAGTCGATTATTGCTTTCGAAGACAAGCGTTTTTATAATCATGTCGGAATCGATTTTCTTGCTTTTGGGAGAGCGCTTAGAGACAATGTGCAATCTAAAACGGTTGTGAGTGGTGGTAGTACCCTTACGATGCAAACGATGCGCATGGCGCGTGGGAATGAAAGCCGAAATCTATGGCAGAAAGCAATTGAAATGCTTTGGGCGGTGCGTGCGGAAATTCGTTATTCTAAAAAAGAAATTCTAAGAATGTATGCTGCGCATGCGCCTTTTGGTGGAAATGTTGTAGGCCTTGCAGCAGCCAGCTGGCGATACTATCACAAAACACCGGATCAATTATCCTGGGGCGAATCTGCGACACTCGCCGTATTGCCTAATGCGCCGGCACTCATTCATCCCGGGAGAAATCAGGATGCATTATTAATCAAGCGCAACAAACTTATCGATCGATTATTTGAAAGAGAATTTATCGATGAGATGGAAGCTTCGCTGGCTAAGCAGGAGCCACTTCCTTTTGCGCCTCAATCACTACCGAATATCGCGCCGCATATACTTGGTCATTATACCAATGCAGGAAAAATATTGGAAAGTACAATAGATTTTGATTTACAAAATCGGCTGACGGAGTTGCTAAAGCGCCATGCCGACATCATGAGTTTGAATGGCGTACATAATGCAGCATTGTTGGTGATGGAAACAGAAAGTGGAGAAGTACGAGCATATGTAGGCAATGTAAGTCAGGAACAAAAAGCGCATCAGAATGATGTGGACATCATACAGTCTGAGCGTAGTTCAGGAAGTATACTGAAACCATTTTTGTACTGTGCTTCTTTGCAATCGGCTTTGATCACACCGAAAGGTATATTGGAAGACATTCCAACAAACATTCGAGGTTATCAACCATTGAATTTTACGCAGGAGTATATGGGGATGGTTCCTGCAGATGAAGCTTTAGCGATGAGTTTGAATGTTCCGACGGTGCGGTTATTGCAACAATATGGAATACTTCAATTTAAAGAAAAACTAATTGAAAGTGGATTGACTACGTTGCATTATGGTCCTGATCATTATGGATTGCCTCTTGTCTTGGGAGGTGCGGAGGTCACGCTATGGGATATCTGTGGAGCGTATGCGAGTATGGGGCGCATATTGCATCATACGTATGCATACGATCATCAGTATAGTGAGCGCGATATTCATGCACCGTTTCTTTTTAAAAATCAAAATTTAAAATCCAAAAAAGTAAAGCTGACGGAGGAAGCACCTGTTTGGAATGCTGGAGCGATCTGGTTGACTTTCGAGGCGATGAAGACATTACGTCGGCCGGATCAGGAAGGTAACTGGGAGACCTATCATAGTAGTCGACCTATTGCCTGGAAGACGGGCACTAGTTTTGGTTATCGTGATGCCTGGGCCGTAGGGGTGACACCAAAATATACCATTGGTGTATGGATTGGAAATGCAGATGGAGAGGGTAGGCCAGGGGTGATTGGATTACAAGCTGCTGCACCGGTGTTGTTTGATGTCTTGCGCATGCTTGATGATGATGAGGCATGGTGGGCCCCTCCGTATGATGCGTTGGTGGAGAAGCGTGTTTGTGCAGAGAGTGGTTGGTTGGCCTCTTCTACGTGCAGTCGTATTGATACAATGTATTGTGTTGCGGGTCATCAGTCTGCGGATATTTGTAGGTTTCATACAAGTGTGTACACGGATGATTTGGGACAGTTCCGATATGATCCTGTTTGCAAAAATGAACAGACGCAATTAAAGAATTATTTTGTGGTGCCGACCCTTGCAGAAAACTATTACAAGCGATACAATCCTTCTTATGAGGTGGTGCCGCCATTGCATCCGGATTGTGTAGACAACTTCAAATCTTCTGATGACATAGCGATCATCTATCCGCGCAATGGATCGAAGATTTATGTGCCTTATGAGTGGGACAAGAAAAAATCAAAAGCTGTATTCTCTGCGGTGCATCGATCGGATACGGCTCAGGTGTATTGGCATATGGACAAGCAGTTTATTGGTAAGACAAAAGAATTTCATCGAATGGAGATTGATCCTTCTCCGGGGATGCATCAGTTGGTGTTGCAGGATGAATATGGGTCGATGGTGACTACTAGTTTTGAGGTCTTGGCCCTGGACTAGGGTCTTCTTCCCCGAGCTGAAGCACGGGGTAATTGAGGAGTTTTTCTACCGCAGGCTGAGGTTCTTCTGCCCCGGGCTTTAGCCCGGGGCAATTAAGATATCCAACCAAGAACAATAATATTTTGTGTTCTTTGGGCTAAAGCCAGAGGCAGTTTTGAGATATCTTTAGGAGTTATGAGTTTTGATTTTCTTTTAGCTAAAGCTTCGGAAATAATTTCTCAGAAAGAGTTCTAAAAAATTTCTAATACTCTATTCCTATTTAATTGCTCTAGGTTTTAGGCTGGGAAAGGCTCTCAAATGCCCAGGGCCTCAGCCTGGGGGGCAAAAAAAAGGTGCCTTCCCTTTCAAAAAAGACACCTCACTTTCATACTAAAATAATATGGAAATTTTCTTAGTCGTATTTGCCTTTGATAAACCAGGCATTGTCGTTAAAGATAAAACTAACATTGCCACGAACGAAATTATCAGATAAATCAGGACCACCGGTACGCTTGCCTACATCAAAGGAAAGTTGTATCCAAGTGATAGAACGTTGCAAAATAAATGGAAAGGAAGCGCCAAAAGTAAAAGCACTGGCCTTTACTTGTGTTCCTTCAATGACTCGCGGATCCTTGAGAGTATAGAATCCCGCCCGATATTCAACACGCTTGAAATAGGATCTGATTGATTGTGCATCAGGAATCCAGGCACCACCGACCCCTAGTTTCCAGGCATCCATCATGGTCGCAGGACTCGCTACATTTTCATATTTACTCCATGAAGATGCATCATAATTTATCCCCACTCTAAAATCCCCTGCATGATGATACAGAAATCCAATACCCCACGAAGAAGGTAGAATGCCATCCGCTTTCGCTCCTTCAGCAAAGAATGCAGTATCCACATCTCCTGTAAGCGCATTGACAGAAAGCAAAGAGATATCAGTACTTGTGGTGAAATTAGTTTGCCCTCCCAGATACATTCCGGCTGATAGGAGTCTGGATGGCTTATCATCCGACTCTCTTGAAGAAACAAGATCTAAAGGGTGCTCATACATCAGCCCAACTCTGTATTGAAAACCCTTATAGGCAGATTTGGTATCGAAAAAATCATCGTAAGCATTGCTCAGGTCAAGGAAGTAGGTTTGCTCGCCATAGGATTGTGAACCGCGCAGATAACCTAAATTAATACCTGCTGCGAGATTTTTATA
>JBBKXT010000042.1:0-3001 GCA_037969625.1 Saprospiraceae bacterium | reverse complement strand
ATAGAAAATACGAAAAGGAAGACTTCAGACGTGAGACGCGAGACTTTAAGGCATCGTGCGAAGGGCAGGAAGCGGGAAGCGAATTACGAATTACTAAAAATAAACTAGTCTCCCCTTTCCGCGAGCGCAGTAGCTACTTAGCGGAGGCGCTAGGGGTCGGGGGCAAGAGGCAGTCAATTAAACACTCCAAACATCAAAAAGCTTTGGCTTTTGTTTCTAAACACTCTAAAAACATCCTCTCACAAAACATCCAAATAAAAAAGGGAAGCAATAAATTGCTTCCCTTTTTTATTTGCTATGCTATCGACTATTTCTCCGTCGACAGCACCATTTTTAAATTCAACTTGGCGGCAATGGACATGACATCCACCAGATCTTGGACGGTGAGCACCTTTGAGATACGAAGGACTACTGTTGGATCTTCATTTCGTTTTACGGCATCAGCCAAAGCAGCTTCCAGTTTTCCTGCAGGAACTTCATTGGCATTGACGTAGTACTTCAGGTCATCAGTTACGGTAAGGGTAAGTGGCTGCTTAGCCATCTTACTTGTGGTATCGGATTTAGGCAGGAGTATCTTTATGATATTCGCATTCGACATGGTTGCAATGATCAGGAAAAACAACATCAAAAAGAACATGATGTCATTCATCGCCGCCATAGCGTCTTCATCGTGAAACTGCCTCCTTTTGCGGAACTCAAGCATATTATCTAACTGGTTTTTGTAGTCCTTTAATAAACTCCAATACTTCCTTCTGCAGATTCAGTGAGAACTGGTCTATTCGTGTCAACAGAAAGTGGTACCCCATAAAAGCGACAACCCCCACAATCAAACCAGTAGCCGAAGAAATCATCTTCTGATAAAGTCCTGCTGAAATCGTCCCAATGGAAATATCTGCTGTTTGAGAGATACTATAGAAAATAAGAATAACCCCCAGGATGGTTCCAATAAAACCAATCCTTGGCGCAATTCCGGAGACCATACTGATGTATCCCATTTTGTCTTCCATTTCACTCAGCTCAATATTGGATTGAACGGTGAGTGCTTTCTCGATGTACTCAATCGGTTTTCCCACTTGTGAAACACCTGCTTTCACCACATTGCCGAGTGAGCTATTGGCTTGGTCACAAAGCAGATTGGCTGAATCAAACTGTCCGAGGGAAACTTTGTCAATCACACTGTTGACAAGATTCGTGTCCATCTTGGAGCGTTCACGAATGAAAAGGTACTTGCTAATAATGATAGCAATTGAAATAAGCGAAAGGATGATCAGTGGAATCATCACCACCCCTCCCTTAAAAAGGATATCGATCAATCGCATCGTCGGCTCAGCGGCCATAGCGGTAGAATCAATAGCGGCTGCATCAGCCTGTAGAAAAAATCCTAGCATGTCTTGTTTTGTTGATGTTAAGTAAGAAAACGTAGATGTCTACTACAAAGGAAAGAAATTTTATATGAAAAATACAAATTATGTTTAAATCATTGTTTATCAATGGTGTTACATTGAAAATATCCGCTTTGTCGCTTGTTTTCGCTAACGTGCTAGAGATAACGAACATAAAACCCGAATTGGTATTTAAATTGCTATTCCCGGCAAAATATTCCTGAAGAATACCCTCCAAATACCGAATTTAGTCCTGAGACGATATCCAGACGCCCAATTTTTTGCTCCAAATCTCACTTGATCACTTGAAGACCTATAGCGCAATGCAAACATCTTCGTTGATCGCAATATTTTTTCTTCAATTGGATCATTCCTTGAGTTTCACCGGCATTACATGCCTCCCACCCTGCCTTTTTCCAACCGGAGATAAGGGCATTTTTCTCAGCTGGCATTTCTTCCAAAAGGGATATCGCTTGTTCTTTTAAAAGCGGCTTACCTTGATGTTTACCATAGACAAACATGAGTGGAGCAACCACATTGATAACTAAAGATATGGCCGTGCTTTTTCCCAATTGCTTGGGCATCTCCGGAGAGGAGGCTGTAAAGTGATAGTGATGATCCCAAAACGAATGCATAGGCACAACCGAAAACAATTCTATCCAATCATTTCCATTTTGTTTGCTTTCGACCCGAGCTACAAAGTATGCGAGATTTGAAATTATTTTTGCCAATTGGGCGATTCGTATCGTTGGAAAATGAGCCGGACGCATGCGTAAAAACTTCCAACGCAACGCCTCCATAGGGGTTAGGCTATACTTTTTTCGTAGAAATGCAAATTCACTTTTCAACCGTATGACATACTCATCATTCATGTCTTTATTGACTAATCCTGAAGCACCAAACAATAGGGCTTCCATTTGATCTATTCGATTGCTGTGCTTTCTAAGCAGGGACAATGGAATTGTTCTGCACAATTCATCCATCGCATCACTATTGACCGGTGCCGCCAGCTGCTTTGCCAGCAAAACATAAAAGGTTTGTTCCCAATCGCCTTTATACTGATTTCTTATGTCGTTGATGGCTTCTGCTTTTGCCTCCAGACGTTCCGCCATCAGTCGTTCCAACCACGAGGTACGAACCAGAGAAGATACTTCCATAAGGGATGAAGCACAGGGAACCCATTCCTCATTTCTCATCAGGTGTCTAAATCGTTCCAGCAAACCTTCATCCACTCGCTCCGCTAGTTCCAGGCATGGTATCAGATAGCCATCGAGTGTGTGTACAGGTTGATCTTCCTTCCACACCACATGAAGGATCACATTGTTGTAGTGTGCGTCCTGATCATGCATGTGCAGGTACCAGGCGGAACTGCGAATATGAATTTCTACATGTCCTGCCCAAAGTTGATGACCGATAAGTATGCGCGACTGGAGAAAGTCCGGACCTTGGTTATAGTTTGCTGATCCGGGATGATGTATTTCTATTGGCTCATGACTAGTCGTCTTGAGATCTGAATGATCAAAGAGTTTCCTTTGCCAGATAAAGTGCAATAATTGTTCTTCCATTACTCCTTTCGGAGGAAGACATCAAAGCGGGTAGGGTAATCATTGTTATCATCT
>JBBKXT010000041.1:0-9686 GCA_037969625.1 Saprospiraceae bacterium | reverse complement strand
TATTGCCGGTCATCATCGATACTTTAAATACGCTCTATGATGATCGCAGAAGCACCTCCACCTCCATTACACAAAGTAGCCAACCCATATTTTCCATTTTTCTGCTTCAGCACATGGGCAAGCGTCGTGATAATACGAGCACCTGAGGCACCCAGCGGATGTCCTAGCGAACAAGCCCCACCATTAATATTCACTTTCTGATGGTCCACCGAAAGTTCTTTTTCAAAAGCCATGGTTACTACGGCAAAAGCTTCGTTGACTTCATAAAAATCAATCTGGTCTTTTGTTAACCCTGCTCTTTCCATCGCCAACGGAGCAGCTAAAGTAGGTGCCGTTGTAAACCACATTGGATCATGTGCGGCATCTGCATAGGATACAATTTTAGCAATTGGCTTTAATCCATATTTTTTAACCGCATCCTCACTGGCCAGTACCAAAGCTGATGCTCCGTCATTAATTGTGGAGGCATTGGCTGCCGTGACTGTTCCTTCCTTGCTAAAAGCAGGTCGGAGCGTTGGAATTTTTTCGAACTTAACATTGTAGCATTCTTCGTCCTTGTCCATGACGATGGCCGGACCTTTGCGCTGAGGAATCTCCACGGGAATGATTTCGTCACTAAAAGAACCTGCTTCGGTAGCCTTTTGTGATCGCTGATATGATTCTATGGCAAAAGCATCCTGCTCTTCACGGGATATCCCATACTTCGTAGCTGTATTATCAGCACTAACACCCATCGCAGATTGGTTGTACACATCCGTCAATCCATCCCGAGTCAAACCGTCAATCATCTTTCCGTCACCAAATTTATGCCCCCATCTGGCCCCTGGGATGTAATAAGGGATATTAGACATGCTTTCCATACCGCCGGCTACTATAATATCTGCCTGGCCTAAAGCGATGGCCTGGGCCCCAAACATAACAGATTTCATTCCTGACGAACAAACCTTATTGACCGTAGTACATGGCACTGTATTGGGGATTCCTGCTCCTAAAGCTGCCTGTCGAGCCGGTGCCTGACCTAGATTGGCCGACACTACATTACCCATAATTACCTCCTGAACCTGATCCGGAGACACCTTGGCAGCTTCTAAGGCTCCAACAATCGCTTTTGAACCTAACTCCGTGGCTGACAGAGAACTAAGTGCTCCTCCAAAGCTTCCAATGGGTGTTCTTTTTGCTGATATTATATATACTGGCTTCATAGTTCTATTAATTAATTTGGATTGCAAAACTATACAAACGCTTTCGAATGTGCTTTGTTCGGCAAGTGGATTACAGAATGCATGAGTAAAAATTGGAAATTATTATATGTTTGCAGTCCAAATAGCTGAAAAGCTAATGAAGTTGGGGCTATAGCTCAGTTGGCTAGAGTGCTTGCATGGCATGCAAGAAGTCGTGGGTTCGAATCCCTCTAGCTCCACAAATCACCACGAAGCCACCTTTTTTAGGTGGCTTTTTGTTTTTCAGACAAGACCGTCAAGCCTTAGCTTGTAAGGGATTGTTTGGAAAACAAAAATAGCTCGCAGAGCTTCGTGGGGATTTGCATCTCCCCCATTTTAGGGATCGGCGCAGCCAATCCTCTGTCTCCCCAAATCAATCTTTTTAGGCGTCTTTTTTATTGCAGCAAATGAACGGCTGAAACGCAGTTTCAAGTCGGGCATTTGTGGAAATAAAAATAAGGCGATAGCCGCTACTGCTTTATGTATTGACCTTGGAAGCCCAAGGGATCGGCGCAGCCAATCCTCTGTCTCCCCAAAACAATCTTTTTAGGCGTCTTTTTTATTTTCGCAAATGAACGGCTGAAACGCAGTTTCATGTCGGGCATTTGTGGAAATAAAAATAAGGCGATAGCCGCAACTGCTTTCTGTATTGACCTTGGGAGCACAAGGGCACAGTGAATCCAATCCCTCTATGCTGCCACAAACTTGAATTACTTTACGGTCACTGGATCATTTCATGGCTACTATTTACCCGAATTCTCTAATTTTGATCGGGCCTATTGAATGGGCAGAGATCAAACGAAACAGATTATGAAAAAACTGGGTTATTATTTATTACAAGGGGTATTGTATATAGCACCACTGGGAATCACTTTATATATTCTCTATACTATTTTTACATTTATAGATGGTTCTTTACAAAAGATACTCGTCAAACTTTTTGATACAGAAATTCCAGGATTAGGCTTTATTTTGCTAATGATCGTTCTTATAGTAGTTGGCTTTTTAGGAAAAACTTTCATCGCAAGACCGTTAAGCTTAATCATAAAAAGAACTATTAAGCGCATCCCATTACTAAACTTTATTTATTCAGCCTTAAATGATCTTTTTTCGGCTTTTGTCGGTAAAGAGAATAAATTTAATCAGCCCGTTATGGTGAAGGTTAACCTAAATTCTGATTTAGAAAAACTAGGCTTTATCACCGAAGAAAATTTAGAAATTCTCAATGAAAAAGACAAAGTAGCTGTTTATTTCCCTCATTCCTATAATTTTTCAGGCGAATTATTTATTGTTCCTAAGGCGAATATAAAATCCCTTGATATAGGCTCTACAGATGTTATGAAATTCATTCTCTCTGCAGGATTAACCGGATGGACAAAGACTAATACTTAAACATACTATCTGTATTGTTTAAAATTCCTGAAATATTAAATCAACCAATTTGAATGTTATTTTTGGAAAGATAAAAATTAAAGCTGCTATAATTTCATCACCGAATTTATATTCATTCATTACTGCTCTTTTCTTTACAACGGTAATAAAAAACGGATTAACGTTTGGTAATTTCTACCCCTTTTCTGTATTCCATACGTACTGGTAGCTTACGGAAAAAGAATCAAAATCTGCCCCTTCTTCAATTCGTTTGGCCACAATAGCAGATACTTTAAGGGCGGTCTGGGGGCTTAATGCCATCGATCCTATGACCCCAAAACGGATAGTTGAAATGATGGTTTCCTTTCTTATATCATTCAAATAACTTCTCCCTCCATTTGCCCAGCCACATCCTACCGCTGCCCAGAAACGGCTGCCTATTGATTTTATGACATGTGTCTTCAGGGTAACCATCGGTTTTTGCTGCAATGTATTTCCATTTAAGAAGGAATTGTTTTCGGTATAAAGCCAAACATTCGTGTAGAATTCAAAATACCATGACTTGTACTTATGTGAAACACCTATCTGAGGCCTGAATGACCATCGGTTAGTCCCTAGGTTGATTAATTTGGATGAGTCATACTGGCCCGTCGGAGCAATCACCTGAAGGCCTCCTCCAACAATTGTCCTTTGCTTGTAATCTCTGTACTCACTCATCGCCAATGCAGGAGAGCCAATAAAATTTACCGCTAAGCCAAAACTTATATCAGCCATCCCTGATCTCATAGCAAATGTGTCAATACCCTGATAAAGGCCCTCCCAATCTCCAGCCGCATAGGGCAAAACCACATTGGCTTTAGCACTCAAACCAAAGAAATCAATCGCTCGAACATACGCTAAACCCACCGCATGAATCTTCGCTTGTACATCCTCAAGAGGTAATGCAGCATCGTACAATATATTACCTTCCGTATAGCCATAGGCTATAGCCGCAATGTTTGTACCTATAGGCATGTTTGTTAAACTCCGTGGTTCGAGCTCTTGTCCATGGATATGCACTGAAACTATTAATAATACTAATAGAAAAATGTTCTTCTTTACGTCGATCAAGACCTTAAGTTTTAGGTTTGAAGTTCAAAATCAAATAAGAATAAGTGAAAAGCTGTTTCTAATTCAGATAAAACACTAAAAATCACGGGCTCACGAAAATCTCCATTACCGTGTTAATGGAATTTGCCACGGCTGAAACTCAATCGCACTTATCCTGCGCAAACAAGGTACTATGTAAACCTTTGTCAAAATGAATTTTACCTGATTTAATTTAGGCACATCTTCACAAACCGGATGCCGCCTTCAGTATGATCACATATTATTCTAAATACGTGAAAGTTTCTATATTCAGCATCAAATTTGAAACTAATTTCTCTAAAGGCTTAAGGACAATCTAATCATCTTGAACAAAATCAGTCTTTGTGCAGGTTGAAATTATAAATCATACAATAACACATCAAAAAAAAATTACCTTTGAGTTTCCTTTTAATGCACCTTGTTTTGCTTTATATAATGCGTTAGAAGCACTTTTAAAATTTATTTATAAAACAATCATCTCAAATCAACAAGTTTAATACATGAAACTTTTCGTCGCCAGACTCCCTCAAAGCGCAACGTCAGAGTCTTTAAAGTCCCTCTTTGAACCCCTCGGCAAAGTCACTGAAGCCAAAGTCATTATGGATCGGGAAACCGGCATGTCCAAAGGTTATGGATTCGTTGAAATGTCAACCGCTGAAGAAGCACAAAACGCTATTCATAAGCTTAATGGCTATGAAATAGATGGCAAAGATATCATGGTCAAGTCGTCCGACCCTGCCCCCAGTAACACGAACGAGAAAAAGAGCTTCTCCAAACCCACCGGCGATCGTTGGAATCAGCAAGACCGCGAAGACAGAAATAAGTTTTCTAGTCGAAACGATCACCGCGACCGCACGAACAACCAATGGGACGAAGGGAAAAACCTAAGACCAAGAAGAAAAAGGATCTAGGTCACCCGCGATCAAATCGCTTTCTACCTAAAAGAAAAACTGATGAAGTTTTATTTGCCCTTGCCCTGCACAAGGATTAATGCTGTGTAAAACAGTATTTTAATATCCAGACTGATAGACATGTTTTCGATGTATAAGATATCGAATTTCAACCGCTGCAACATCTGTTCGATATTACTGGCATAGCCATATTTGACCTGACCCCAGGATGTGATGCCCGGTCTGACTTTGAGTAGGTGCTTATAATGCGGTGCCTGCTCCATGATCTTATCGATAAAATACTGACGCTCCGGTCTGGGGCCCACCAATGACATCTCGCCAATAAAAACATTCCATAATTGTGGCAATTCATCCAACCTCCATTTTCGCATGACTGCTCCCCATCGTGTACATCGATCATCTCCATCAAAAGATAGTTGTGGCACATCCTCCTCCGCATCCGTATACATCGATCTGAATTTTCGAATCAGGAAAGGCCTGCCATTAAGCCCAACACGCTCCTGCGAGTAAAAGATTGGTCCTTTGGAAGAAAGTCTGACGCGAATAGCGATAAATAGAAATACAGGAAATAACACAACCAAACCACCAAGACTCACAAGAATATCCATCAGCCGCTTGACCAGCTTTTCCCAGTTGAGCATCAAGCCTTGTCTTATTTCTATGAGTACTGCTCCGTACAAATAATTCATTTTGACCGTACCTAATAGTATATCATACATATCAGGAATAATCTTGACCAGCACATCCTCATTGTAGTCAAACAATGTATCCAGTATGCCTTTCAACTTGTCATGCTCTGAGGTCTCGATAGCAATCAACGCCTCCTCCACTTCTTTAGACTCTATGATCTCTGCCAATTGTGCAATGCTGCCTAGTTTCGGAAGGTGTCCATCCAATGCATTTTTGGCTTTCTTCTCACTGCCTATGAATCCAATGATCTGATGGCCAAGACTCTTCTTACTTGAAGTAATCTCTTCATATAGTTCAAGTGCTTTCCGATTGCCGCCAATAATGATGGTGGCAAACGTAATTTTTCCGGAACGCAACTTCCTGCTTGCAATCGTCAGAATAATCATGCGCACAATGGCTGTGATACAAAAATGAAGCATGAAAAGCCTGAAAAACGAATTCACATATCCTTCAATATTGAAAACGTAATCATCCAAAATGAGGGTAAAAAAAATAATGATCACACCAGCCAGCGAAAGAAAAAATGTGCGGACCAAAGTCGTCAATCTCGACAACCGATAGATGTCCCGATACCTATCAAATATCCAATAGAAGATCACCCAGGCGATCGGAATAATAATCAAACCATACCAAAAATTATGATCGTCAATAACGCCTGTCTCAAATGATTTCCCTTCGTTTTGTGCCCTTAAAAAATAAAACCAGGCCCAGGCGGCCATGGCTGAAAAAAAATCAGCACAACCATAAAGAAACATATGAAATCTTCGCAGCTTCTTCATGGGACTATAGATGGACTACTTTTACATTGTCAATAAAAAGGTTGTGCTCCGGTTTCGTCGCATTAGCAGGATATAAAGATCTAAACAAAATTTTATACGAATTCAAATCAGAAGCCACAATAAAATCCGTCAATTCCAAATACAACATCTTCCATTCTGAGGTCGGATTGACGAGATAGAAAAAATTTGAAAAGCTATCCCCGGAAAGATTCGTCCCCAAAAGGCCGATACTCATCTCCACTTCACACTTATATCTCATCTCCAAATATATTGGGCTGCCATCCACTGGCAAATTTGAGATAGGCAAGGCGTGTCCCACTTCAATAAAATCTGCTTCTTCTGACATTACAATTTGTCCTGAATAACTGCCTTCATAAGCATCTACAGCAGAGCGCACCAGATTACTGGCCAATACCGTATCTCTATTATCTGTAAATGGATTGTCAATTTCAAAATCCGTCATAAACGGAAATTGTGTAGAAGGCAGATAGGATGTAGTGGGATTCACTACAAAAACTGCCCCCGGCGCTGCCTCAAGGTCTATCGAATATGCACTGAACAACGGATATGGAATGCCATCAATCTGAATGCCATTATTTCTAATCCCAGGTCTAAATTCAAAAGTAGTAAGGCCGGATTCCAAATAGTACACATTGGTTGGTGGCGTAAAAGCACCCAGAAACGCATTGTTTGCATACACCCAAACTTCGGTTATTTTGTTGTCGGCTGTGCCTTGACCCGATTGAACATTAAATGTGAATGGATTTAGCTCAATCCTTGTCGGATTAATTTCATCCTTTTCAAAAAGGGTACAACTACTCATTCCCCCAAAGAGCAAAAGCATCATCGACCACTTCACTATTTCACTTATTCTACTTTCCATTTTGCTCTATTTGTGCTAATATATTGGAAGCTACTTCTACCGCGCGGCTACCTTGTGCAAAGGTAACTCCCGTGGTTGAATTACCTTGAATCGCCTCATAAAACTCAATTAGCTCCAGTTCGATTGCATTATGCTTCGAAACAGAAGGATTGTCTGCTGCAATCCATCGGTCACCATCCGGTAGTTCCAGCTTCATCGTCATCATATCCTCTGGTTCGGCATGAAATAATTTCACAACCTGTACTTCATGATTTAAAAAATCCATGGCCATGTATTGATCCTTCTGAAAAAGCCTGAGCTTCCTCATTTGCTTTAGACTGATTCTACTAGCGGTCAGGTTGGCTACCGTTTTGTTTTTAAAAGTAATTCTTGCATTGCAAATATCCGCCGTGTCACCGGCCACACCTACGCCATTGGCTTCAATGTGATCAACTTCTGCATCGACGATAGAAAGAATCAAATCAATATCATGAATCATCAGGTCCATGATCACCGGGACATCCATCCCTCTCGGATTGAAAGGGGCGAGACGATGTGCTTCAATAAAAACCGGCTTGTCAATCCCCAATTTCTGTGCAGCGATAAATGCCGGATTATAGCGCTCCACATGCCCGACTCTGCCCACCAGATTCTTTTGACTCATTTTTTCAGCCAACTGCTTACTGGTCTCAGGAATATCTGTCAACGGCTTCTCAATAAATAAGTGCTTGTCTGCATCAATGGCCTGCATCGCAAGATCGTAGTGCGTGATCGTGGGTGTAACGATGCATACGGCTTCTACTTCATTCATTAAATCTTCAACCTGATCGAAAAGTGGGATATTGTATTTCTCTGAAATTTCTTTGGCCCTTTCCGGATCGATATCATAAAATCCTTTCAGATCAAATCCCGGAATTCGTTGTAGGCATTCAATATGAAATCGACCCAAATGGCCTGCGCCAATGACACCGATATTAATCTTATTGGTTTGTTCCATAGCATCTGTATTCATCCATCAATTCCTCATCTGTCCCGAGAAGAGCGAGAAAAGTAAAACAATTCAAGCCAAAAGGGGCTATTCAAATCAATTAAATATCATCTTTCCTTTTTCAAGGGCTTCTTTGATACCCTCCGGCTTTGTTCCACCCGCGGATGCGAAAAATGGCTGGCCTCCTCCACCGCCGTTGATGGACTTCGCAAGTTCTTTAATCAATTTACCGGCATGAAGGTCTTTTGCTTTGACCAGATCATCACTTATATACAACATCAATTGAGCTTTTCCATCGTCATTCGAAGCCAATAGGATGAACGTTTGCCCTCCTATTTCATGACCCAATTGATGCACCAACTGTTTAAATGTTTTCTGATCAGATAACACTACTTCTTCGATGAGCACATGCACATCATTTACCACTTCAACTTTTTTAAGCAGTTCAACTTTCAAACCGGCGGCTTTTTCATTCTCGAAGCCTTCGATTTGTTGTTTAAGTTCCTTGGTCTGTGCCAACAACTCCCTAATCGCTTTAATCGGATCCGCCGGATTTTTTAGTTCTTGCTTGATCATTGAAAACTGCTCCAGGTGATCGTTGATATAAGCCTCCGCACCATCTGCGGTCACTGCTTCCATCCTTCTGATGCCGGCGGCAATAGCAGATTCTGAAATGATTTTCAATAAGCCTATGCGACCCGTTGCAGGCACATGACAACCGCCACAAAGCTCAATAGAAAATGAAGGATCGAAGGTAATCATGCGCACCTTGTCGCCATATTTTTCACCGAACAACATTCTTGCGCCGGAGGCTTCTGCTACGGCAATGGCGACATCCCGATCTTCTTTCAACTGGATATCTTCTCTTATTTTTTTATTCACGCGATGTTCGATGGCAGCAATTTCCTCCGGTGTCACTTTTGCGAAATGCGAAAAATCGAAACGCAGATAATCCTCATTGACCAAAGAACCTCTTTGTTGCACATGATCACCTAGTACTTCTCGAAGTGCGGCATGAAGTAAGTGCGTTGCTGAGTGATTATTCTCTATCAATCGACGACGATCGGAATTCACTTTTGTTTTGATGGAAACGTTCAAGTCTTTCGGCAACTTTTTTGAAATATGGATCGGCAGGTCATTCTCCTTGAGTGTATTGACCACTTCAATCTCCTCTTCCCCAAAAAGGAGGAAACCTGCATCGCCTACTTGTCCACCTCCTTCAGGATAAAATGGCGTCCTATCTAAAACGAGTTGGTAATAACGACCATCCTTATTGCTAATCTCTCTGTACTTCAATAACTTCAGACCCTCCAGTTGGTCATGATCATATCCATCAAATACAGGACTCCCTGAGATGGGCTGGACGTCGATCCAATCGCCGGCGGCTACAGAACTATCTGATCGCGATCTTTCTTTTTGCGATTGAAGAGCGTTTTTAAAGCCCTCTTCATCAATTGTCCATCCTTTTTCTGCCGCCATCAATCTCGTCAAATCGATTGGAAAACCATACGTATCGAACAACTCAAAAGCATCTCTACCGTCAATGATTTTATCATTTGCTTTCAGTGTTTCGAAGCGCTTAATACCGCCTTCTAGTGTTCGCAGAAAAGAAATCTCTTCTTGCTCAATGACGCGTTTGATAAAATCAGCTTGCTCTTTAAAACTTGGAAAAATATCTTCGAAGAAGTCAACCAACAGCGGCACCATCCGATGCATAAAAGGTTCCTTTGTATTTAG
>JBBKXT010000040.1:0-3409 GCA_037969625.1 Saprospiraceae bacterium | reverse complement strand
AAAGAATAGAATTAGACTTGCAGACAAGTAATAGCCATTTATCCATGGCAGGAGAGGTAAGTAATTTGATGGAGCCTGAAGAGATAACCTGGGACAAACTAGTCGTTCAATCTTCCATCGGAAATGATTTTAAACGCCTGCTTCAATCCATCGCCGGACAATCAGAACTGCCTCCGGGAAATATAGGTTTGCAAATGACCTCCAGTGGTAACCGTAAGAGTGTAAATATTGATGGAGGAATCAAGTCAACATGGGGCGATGTCAAACTCAAGGGTCAGCTGAAACCCACAAGTGCCGGGATGGATATTGATATGGAAGTATTAGGGTCGAATCTTTTACTAGGAGAGTATTTGAAGTATCCATGGTTGGGTCCGGCAAGTTTAAATGTGTCAGCAGTTGGTTCTGTCGGGGATGTACAAAACTTTAAGGTAGATGGTTTGGTTTCAAGCATTGAAGTTTCCGGAAAAGCTATACACCAGATTAAAGTAGCAGCGCATCTTTTGCAAGACAGTCTGATAACTTCTCTAGTAGTGAATGATAAAAACTATCGAAGTGAGATATTTCTGGCAGGTCATCTGAATTCACCCATGGCCTTTTCAAGTCAGTTTCGTTTGGATAGTTTTAAACTGGACCATTTATTCTCAATGGATAGTATGCTAGTGGTGTCTGGTACATTTACTGGAGACATTATAATAGATCAATCAGACATTCATGCGGATATCAATGGAAATAATTTATTTATCTCAAGAACGGATGCAAACTATGTCCTGGATTCTTTGTCAGGATCTGTTAAACTGACCGCTGACTCAAGTTATTTTTTATATAAGGCTGATGATGGACAAATGGATTTATATGCCAATTTTGATTTGAGAGAAATGGAAGAGGTTTTTGACATTGTCTCTAATCAAATTTTATATAGAAAAGATTACACATTTGCGATCCCGGGTGCTCGGGCGTTTAAGTTAAATGCGAATCTTAAGGACCCCGGAATCTTTCAACTTGCGGGTGTCAATATAAATTCAAATTCTCCTCTGCAATTAAAGCTCGCATGGGAGGAAATCGATCAATCGGTGAATATCGATGCAACGACTGGTAAGTTGTCGGCTTTTGGAGTTTCGTTTGACACACTGATTGTTGCCGTTCATGCTGCCGGAGAAAAAGTTAATTCCTCCATTTTCGCGGAAGATTTGTTTTATAATGATTTCAAACTAGGCGACTTGAATTTTGATTTAAGGACGAAAGCAGATACTTCAGCATCCAATTTTCGGTTAATGCTTGATTCTTTAGTATTCCTGGATCTAGAGGCACGCATGGTCAGGCGTGATGAAGGCATCGTTATATATCTTGGCGAACTAGTTTTTTATGATAAGAAATATCAGGTCAGTGCAAACGAACCGGTGTTTGTCAGTAAGGAGAATGTGGAGGTCAACGGTCTGACGATCATAAGGGATGATATAGAAGTGTCTTTGAATGGAGATTTGAATGCCTTTAATTTGGATTTAAATAATTTGGATTTAGAGCGTCTGAATCCGATCTTGTTTCCTGATGCTCCTGTCATCAACAGTGGTCACTTAAATGGTAGCCTTACCTTTATTCGGGATCAGCACCTGGACCTTGTGGCCAATGTGAGCAACCTGGTATTGTTGAATACTAATCCACTGACTATTGAAGTGCGAGCCGAAACAAAAAATGACCAGGTACCTTTTGATTTTCTGATGACCAATGGCGGGAGTAGTATCACTGTAAAAGGTGATTATGCGATCAAGCAGAATGAACTGAAAGCTTCAGCCTTGATGGATATTGATAGCCTGGAGATGTTTCGAATATTTTATGGAAATTATTTAGATGACTTAACAGGTGCGATGAAGGGGAAAGCAAAGGTTTCTGGCCCAATCGAAAAACCAATTTTTGAGGGATCTGTTCTTCTGCGTGATTTTAATTTTACAACCCTCAATCCAAAGCTTTCCTTTATGATCAAAGAGGATAGTATTCATTTTAATAACAAGGGCCTTAAGCTAAATGACTTTACTGTTTTTGATAATCTGAACAATCCGCTTCAGGTATCCGGTCATATTACAAATGAGGATTACAAATCTGTTTCATATGATCTAAATATCAAAACAGATAACTATGCTTTGATCAACCGACCGGTGAGCACCGGGGAATATTTAAATGGCTTGTTGGTGATGGGCAGTGATATTAATCTAAAAGGAAATAAAAAGGATACCTATGTAAAAGCAGAAATTATTATCAAGGATACTACAAAGATGGTGCTCACGCTTCCTGATAGACAGAACCAGATGCTTAACACTGAAGGAATCATCCAGTTTGTCGATCCCTCCCTTTTGTTTGATTCTACGGTACAGGTACAGAATAGAAGTGTCTATGATTCGCTTATTTCAAGTTTGCCTGAATTTTCGCTTACATCGAGAATCACTATTGAGGAAGATGCTGGGTTGATCATCCATATTGATCCCCAATCCGGTGATTATTTTAAAATAAATGGAAAAGCAGTACTTAATCTGTCCTATGATCGAACAGGGAATCCGATACTAGATGGAACTTATGAAGTGGCCAATGGGGTCTATAGCCTTTCTTTTTATGATTTGGTTAAAAAGGATTTTAAATTAGTTGAAGGTTCGTCCATTAGCTGGAGTGGTGCCCCGGAAGACGGTGCGCTTGATATAAAGGCGGCCTATTCCATTAAGTCAAACTCCATTGGATTGGTTGGGGAGGAAGTAAGCGAGAATGAGAAATCAGTATATAAAAAATCGCTTGACTATGCCCTGGGTATTGTAATTAGGGGATCTATTTCAAAGCCAGAGATTTCATTTTCATTAGATCTGCCTGAAGCAGATAAAATCACCTATCCAGCCTTAGCCAATAAACTAAATCGATTGAAGCAACCTGAGTTTCAATCCGAATTGAATAAGCAGGTTTTTGGCTTACTTGTGCTTGGTAGTTTTCTTCCGGAGTCCTCAGAGGGTGATGGAGGGCAGAGTGATATTGCCACGATGGCTTTGTACAATAGCGTGAATAGTGTTTTGGCAGCTCAATTAAACAAGTTTGCGGGACAATATATTAAGGGAGTCAATATTGATGTCGGTTTTCAGTCGTATAATGATGCAGCGGCGAATGGCGGCAAGACACAAACATCCATGGATTTTCATGTTTCAAAAAGTGTCTTGAATGACCGACTTGTTTTTGAAATTGGTGGTGACTTTGATATCGGTGCGGATCAGTCAGGAGCTAATCAAGGAAAAAGCTATCGAGGGGATATGGCCATCATCTATAAGCTTTCCGAAAATGGGGACAAGCGACTTAAATTGTTCAACAATGAATCTTACGATATTATATATCAGGAAATTCGCAATACAGGTATCTCTTTGATTTTTATACGCGAATTCAA
>JBBKXT010000039.1:0-20742 GCA_037969625.1 Saprospiraceae bacterium | reverse complement strand
ACCTCTCATTTATCCATCCAGAGGGAATGCCAGCGCTCGATATTATCGCATTGATTATACTGCGGATCAAGGATAATATAGGTGTCCGGAATCTTCTTATCCACCCAATTCCCAAAGACTTCATTGCGCTTACTCTCACGGGCGGCATCCTGGATGCGGCTGTAATCTTGTTTTAAATTTGCCTGATGAGGCGGTGTCCGTCCTTGAAGCTGAATGATTTTAAAAGAATAATCGCCAATAGGTGATCTGTATTCGATCGGGGGAGATATTTCCAACAGATCAAGTGTGTCGATGCTAAAGAAAATCTCACTATCCACATCGCCTGTTTCAAAAAATGTATTGTTGGTTTTGGGATTGATCATTCGTCCATTGTTGGTATAACTCTGCACTTTACTATCACCATATTTAGCGACGGCATTGACAAAGGATATTTCGTCCGCCATGATCATCAGACGAATGGAATCTAAAAGATCACGGGTTATCTTCAGATCTGCCGGTGTGATACGAGGTCGAACTAATATATGTCGTGTGTGGATTGAATTACCTCGCCGCTCCAACAACTGGATCAGATGATACCCAAAATCAGTCTCGATAATATCCGATACCTCATTGATTTCCAATTGAAAAGCTGCTGCTTCAAACTCAGGTACAAAACTACCTCGGGTCGTCCACCCAAGATCACCGCCTTCCCGAGCACTTCCATCATCTGAATATTTCCTGGCGAGTGTTGCAAAATCTTCTCCTGCTTTTAATTCGGCTTTAACTTTCCCGATTTTATCAAGTGCTTTTTCTCTCTCCAACATATTTATTTGAGGATAAATAACGATCTCTGCCAACTCAACTTCCGCATTAAAATAAGGTAAACTGTCTTTTGGAATATTGTTGTAAAATTTCAGGACATCTGCTGGCGTCACATCCGCAGTATTCATCACCTCCGCTTGCATGCGATCCCCCAATAACTTGCGCAACATATCTTCTTTGACTTGTTCACGCATTTCACTGACAGTTTGCCCATACACCTCCTGAAATAGTTTACGGTCATTATTCATATAAGCCAGGATCTGATTCATACGCGCATCGATCTCACTGTCAACTTCTGCATCGGTTACCGCGACACTATCGATCTTCGCATAATGCACGAGCATAGATTGCGCCATCAGGCTTTCTAAAATGAGACATTGTTCGGTATCACCGGGTTTCTGGTTGCGCTCCCGGGCCATGGCCATTTGCTCTTCCACCTGGGAATGGAATATCACTTCACTCCCCACCTTAGCGACAATCTTATCAAGCACGATGGTATCCTGAGCTAAGACAGCTCCTGAAAACATGCTCAAACTAAACGCGAGTATTAAACTATTAAACAATGTATTCATTCATTATAGATTTTAACCCGTACATTTTGAATATCCCGGTTGTAAATTTCTTCTTTTATTTTCTCCAATAATTCGAGCTCGCGCTGATGAAGAATAAAACGCGCCGCATGTTCTCCGATTCTGTCAAGCGGTGCTACATCATTTTCCTGATAGACCTCAAGTGGGAAAAGCAAATAAATATAATCCCGATCTTCCTTCAGTATACTTTGATTAGAACGAATTGCGCCCGGAGAAAGTGTGCCTTGCGGAAATAGCTGGGTGACCATTTTCAATTCATGCCATTCGGTGGAATCAGGCCAATTGGTCACCGCGTGCTGGCTCGCATAATTCAGGACTTCTTCAAAATTCTTCAGAGGAAAATCCTTCCAGCGTTTTAAAATAATATCCTTTTTCGAAACGGGACGTCTAATTTTAAAATAAAATCCTCTCAGAATTCCACTTGGTAGGCGATGCAGTTCTTTATTATCCTCATAATAGGCTAACAAGTCTGCTTCGGTGATGAGTGTATCCAACCGCTCTTCGATTGTTTTTTGTTCAAAAAAATGCTGCAGCAACGACTGGCGATAATCCTCCAGCAGTTTTTCCATATTGACTTCTTTTGGAAAATTCTTCTCTGCTTCGACAAGGATCAATCGATCGCGGACCCAATGCTCTGTCAGTGCTCGCACCTGCAGAATACTGTCTCGCTCATTTTCATATCCCTGGATGAGATCCTGGATGTCGCTGAAATATAACTTGTAGTTAAAGACCTGAGCCAGTAAGATCGGTTGAGGCACTGTTTCGTCGGTTGGAGATTCATTCTTACAAGCCACCGATGACAAGAGCAGTAGAATGGCTATATAAAAAAAGTGAACCCCTTTCATTTTGTGATTTGGCTATGTATTTATTTTACCAGACTCATCAATACCGTATCATTGATCTTCACCGGATACTTTTGCTGCAGGGAAGCGACCCAGTCTTTCTCCAATTGATCCTGATAATCTGCGATGATATACCCCATCGCTTCTTCGAGCTTCTTTGGGGTCGGGGGTATAATCTTCTCGGCTTGTACAAATCCATTTCCGCCTGGCATATCTGCAGTCTGATTGACCGCCCAAGTCAAGCCAAATGGAAGTTCATCATCTTTTTGATATATCCTTCTGGTGACCTGCATATTGATTTTTTTCTTAACTGCTTTATTCGCTACCTCCTGCAAAGGTTTACTGGCAGCCCATTTTTTGATGGTTGGCATTTTTGACATAGAAGCAGAATCAAGTGTCACGGTGGCTACTTCAATGCGCTCATCCCACATATAATCCATCCGATGGGCGGCATGAAATTCTGCTAAACCAGCGGAATCTTTACTGGCACGATCCCAAACATTAATTTTTGTGGCTTCAAAAAGAAGAATACCTTCTTCATACTCGCGCATCAGTGATTTGAATTCAGGGTATTTTTCAGAAAGACTTTTTTCTTCAAAATAAAGAGCCTTCTCTTGTACAAAATCAGAAAGCACCTGATCCATAATCACTTGGTTTGAAGTTCCTTTTGGCAAACTCATTCGTGTCCGAGCATTGCCTCGGATATAATTTCCGAAATCAATATTTGTATAAACATCGCCTCCCAGTGTGATCATTGTATCGGGCACTACATTAGGCACATTCCATCTGTAGGTCTGCAAATCATTGCCGGCATTTGCTACAAAATCATTATACACCGTTTCATCCAAAGAATAGCCCGCGTCCTGCTTAATACGAGCAACCATGGAATGGCGAGCGACTTCTATTCGTTCATCACGACTAATTTGTATTTCGATTTTTCGACGAGCTGCTTCAATGCCTTGAACAGGTCTCATCCGAACACGCTTGATGATATGCCATCCAAGCGATGAGCGCACAGGTTCTGTATAGTCGCCATCCTTCTGAAGGGCATAGACCGCATTTTCAAAATCAGCTTCATATTGATTAATTGAAATCGATCCGATGCCTCCACCTCTTTCACCTGTGGCCTTATCCTCAGAATATTTTTTAGCCAAAAGTTCAAAGTAGGCTCCTTCATCAAGTTCTGTATGAATTCCGTCGATTTTAACTTTCACGGCAGCGTTATCACTTCCATCCGGTTTTGCGCGCAGCAGGATGTGTGCAATATCCATTTCTCCGCGAGCAGGTCGCAGATCCAAAACTTTTACAATATGGTAGCCGAGATTCGAGCGAACTGGTGCAGAATATGAACCAGCGGGTGTGGTGTAGGCAGCTGTTTCGAAGGCATAAAATCCATTTGGTAAAAGAGCTGTGATATACCCAAGATCGCCTTTGAAGTTTCGTGTATTTGCATCTTCAGAAACATCACTTGTTACTTTATCCCATGGCTCTCCCGCAGAGAGTCTTTTATAGGCTGCTTGAATCTTCTCATATGCTTTTAGCGTATCATAATCCGCCTGAGGATTTGTCTTGACTAAAATATGGGCAACATGTACATCTTGCTCCATGCGCACAAAGGCTTCTTCCACCAATCGCTCTGTGATCTCCTTATCTGTGAGATAACTATCTGCTAATTGCTTTCGATAGCCGGCAAGTTCAGCCTGTAATTGCTGCACTGTATCCAGTCGCATCGCGTAGGCTTCACGTACTTTAAGTTTAAACTTCGTGTAGAGATCCAGATATTCTTTCAGGCTGGCTTCGGAATAGTCCGCGTCTTCACGATTATTTTTCTCATAGATATAGGAGAATTCGGAGGCGTTGACTGAATTACCATCAATGGTAAAAAGTACGGGGTCATTGGATTGACCATTGATGTGACCAAAGCAAAAAAGAACGGCCAGGGTCAAAAACAAGAAGATTCTCATGGGCTGTTTAGATTGTTATTTCGGAATAAGGGCGCAAAAATAGCCATAAATCAGTTGAACCCGCCAAAAAGACAACTTTTTTAGGTAAAAAAAGGCGTTAAATTCCATAGTAACAGTTGATTAACAGTGGATTTAAGGGCATTAGAATGGCTTCGATTCCTGAAATCACACGATTCCGATAGATTTCGTTGTTTCGATACTTTAATATTATCTGTCTATTCACCAAAAGGATTCCTCTTAGTCCATATCACCTGAAAGCACTTTCAGAAGGATCGAAGCCTTCCTTCTGGAGACTTGGATCGTCGTTCCGTTAGAGAGGATCGCGGTATCCGTTTTGGGATTGAAAGATTTCAGATATTCTAAATTGAGAATGGTTTGTTTGGAGATACGGAGGAAAGAAGGATCTCCCTCAAGGGTATCTTCATAGAATTTTAAGTTTCGGTTGGTGGCCACATTTTTCCCATCTGCAAGATTGATCCTTGTGATATTCGCTTCCGTTATAAAATAAATGACTTCCTTTTTGTCTTCATAATCAATCTCTCCGCTCACGCGATACACGGGTATTTTCTGATTGTTCTGACGTGGATCCATCTGCCGGACACGATCTTCCAGTTTGTCAATTCGAGTGGCGAGATCGTTCTTGGCTAATTTGATTCTGGCTTTATCCAGGACTTGAAATAATTGATCCTTATCAATTGGTTTAACGATAAAATCTAGCGCTGATATTTTCAGTGCTTGATGGATATAAGATGGGTCATAAAAGGCCGTAATGAAAATAATCGTTGCCCGCTCGACCAGTGCAGGATCGAGTTCGCGTATCAAGGAAAAAATAAGTTTGTCCTGCAACTGGATATCCAGCAGCCAAATATCAGGATGTTGATCCAGAATCAACTGTCTCGCTGTTTCAAGCGTAGAGGCCGTACCGCATATCGAAATACCGGAGGGATATTCGGCGATATAGGATTTGAGCACATTGATGGCTCCGGGATTATCTTCTACAAGGATGGCTTTCATGATACGAGCGAGATTTGAATAATGACATGGGTTCCCTGAGGTTCCGTTTTTGAAAAAGATATATTGTTTTGAATACCCAGTTGATTTAAAATATCCATTCGCTCCTTTGCAAGAGGCATCCCAAGGGTCGCTTGTTCCATGTCATTACCGGATCCATCGTAGCCGACGCCATTATCCAAAACTTCAGCTGTCAGCGTACTCTTATGAATGGCAATTTTTACATGCACCCACTGATCTTTAAGCTGATTGCCAAAAGCATGTTTAAAAGCATTTTCAACGAAAGGTTCTATCAAAAGTGGTGGGATCAATGGGTCCTGATCAGGGGTCGCCGGATCCACGTCAAGCATAAACTTTATCGGATTGGCTAGTTGTTGATTATTCAGCCAGACCATGTCTTCGATCAGGCTAATTTCTTCTGACAATCTGATCATTGGAATGTGCGCACTACCCACTTTGCCTGTATCCAAAACTTTGCGAAACACTCTGGACAACCGGAGTATAATATCGTTTCCGGTCTTAGCATCCTGTTGCAGAATACGATCTTGAATACTTGTCAGCGTATTGAATAAAAAGTGTGGATTCAAATAAGCTTGAATTGTTTTTAATCGGTTGCGTTGCAAATCGTCCTGTAGTTTTTTCTCTAGTTGACGACCTCGCTGCAACTTAAACAAGCCGATGATCGTAATGAATCCGGCCAGAACAAGTAGTATCACCATCATACGCTGTACGCCGGTACGCCGAAGAAAAGGAAGGTTTGTTTCCAGCGTGATACCGGTTTCCACAAGCGCACCGGGATCTGCTATTGCCCATGAGCCCTGTATGCGCACATCATTATACCCATGTTGCAATCCGGAAACAAGCAATTGTTTAGCAGATTGCCATGGAGAAAATGAACCTTTATTCATACTAAAACGAAACAACCATTTCCTCGCTGAATGATCTATCAATGATATATCGAGGAGCGAAACGTTTTCAAGTGTAAAAACTGTATCGGTGACAGGTCTTAAAAAATTAATGTCTTTTCCATTATGTTTTACGACCCGAATAGCCGCAGGAAAAAAACCTGGTATTATCTTTTCTATATCGAGACGCTGGATACCTTGCACCGCGGGCAGCCACATATATTTATTTTGATACAGGCTGCTGCCATTTTCAGAAGGTTCATGGAGGCGAAGACCGTTTGATTCATTGTACATGGTGATCAATTGCGGTTCATCGCCGGCGATATCAAGAATATAGAGATCATTATTTGAACTACAGGCCAAGCGATGCTCGGGCAGCATAGAGATTTGGTTGATCCGACCTTTTATTAAATCCGGCAGCACAGAAATGAATGTATGTTGATCAGGTACCCATTTCAATAAACCGCAGGTACTTCCGACCCAGAGATTGCCTTTAGCATCGGTATCCATTGTCACTGCTCCTTTGCATGGCAAGGTTTCATCTGGCAGCCAAAAGTTTTGTACCGATTTATCTTTCAAGTCGATGCGAACGATGCCGACCGGTGCCGCTACCCATAATATCCGATCCTCGGTCACTAAAAGATCATTGACATTCCTTCCATCTCCGATGTCCTCCGGCAGATCCATAGAATCAATTCGGTGTTGAAGATTCGGATCAAACCACAGCAGTCTGCGACTACCAATGATAATGGAACCATCCGCCGGGTCTGTCGCCATAGCTTCTACAGAACTAGCACAAGGGATCAATTCCAATTGGGATTGACCATTTCTAAGCGCCATAAAACCACTGTTGCTTCCCCATAGTCTGGCCTCCGGGGTCACCAGATAATTTGATAAAATCTGATTGCCGGGTAGTGGTGTTGGAAAACTATATGGAAGCTGAAAGTGATTCAGGAGTTGTCCTTTGGGTGAGACTTTAAAAACACCTGTCTTATAGCAGCCAATATAAATATTATCCTGTTCATCCGGCACAACGGACCATGGATAGTCGCAATCGGGAAAAGAAATATTTTCAATACCCTCTCCATTGATCACGATCAACCCTTCATCGGTTGCCAGATAGACTTTATGATGGGCTTCAACCTTGAAACGTGAATAGCTAAAATATGGAATAGCCTCCGAGACATAGATTGAATCTTGAAGGACGTACACTGTATTGGCCTGATCAAATCCTTCAATAAAACTAATCGGTGCCCGTGGGGAAACAGCGCTCATTGGTTCATTTGTTGCAAAACGCTTAGCGACCAGTTTTAATTGATCCCCCTCAATGGCATATAACTCAACGGTATGTTTTCCTGTTGGGAATACGGGTTCATATTTATGAAAAATAATGGACGAAGGATCGAAAGACAAATTCGAATCGAATTGTAATTGATCCGTGGGCTGAAAAGTGGTGCTATCCACCGTCAACGAATCTGATTCAGGGTAGAAAACATAAAACCGATTTTGCCGATCGAGGATATAGCATTTTCCCCATTCGGGGCTGCCCCATGCATTATGAAAATCAATGTGCTGCAATGTGGGATACACATCTTGCAGTGGTACTATTTCATTTGCGGCGTTTAATAATTTGGTTTCATGGTCGCTATTCAAAAGCCACACATAATGGAGCGGATCTTCTAAAGTGGCATAGGTTGCACTAGGCAATAAACGATGAGGAATAATACGTGTGATCTTGGTTCCATTATAAGCGTAGATGGCTGTTTGAGAAGAGATATAGAGATTTTCTGATCCCTTGTAAACGGTCACGATGTATTCCTCAGAAAGAGGTCCGGCATCTTGGATGGTATTCAGGACATTTCCATCATAATAGGAAAGTCCGCCCTGGGTGCCGATCCAAACCAGTCCATCGCGATCGGCATAGATAGATCGCACTTGCATCTGGGCCAGACCGTCTGCTACCGTGTACTGGGTATAGGGCAATGTAATGGCAGCATTCTGCGCCATGACATGGTTAAAAAGTGTCATTGCACATCCTAAAGCCAATACCTTACAGAAGCTTTTCCTTGCCCTCATCTCTCAAAGAAAGAAAATAAGAATGAGTGATAAGAAGAAAAAGTGAGAATAAAATGGATTAAAATGACCGTTAAAGGGCGCTTCAAGACCGATCATTAATTGAAAAACACCACTCGCCTCAATAACTATCAAACTTTTATCCGGTCTCCCTAATTTTGAAATCAAGAAGTTCGTTCTAAGCAGTTTCCAATAACACCCAATGGAAATTACTCGAATCTGTGTTTCCTTGCATCCCAAGTACCCAAAAAACCAAATTGAGTGAATAACAAAGGGATGCAGGGAGACAGAGAGGGTTGTATGATCGATTGGATTTATAGAGAAAACTTCACTGCATCAACTTGCACTAAAAACCTACCCATGCTCATACACCTTTCGAATCCGCGGATTGAGATGCGTGAGAATCTCGTAAGGAATCGTGCCACATGCTTGCGCGAGAACCTCCAATGATTGGGTTTTGTCGAAGACGATTACCTCAACAAAGCAATATTCCCCATCAGCACTTTGACTTCCTGAGTGTGTATATCTGTTAAGGTTATTTGATAAACGTATACACCTGACTGGCACTGCTGACCACCAATGGTTCCATCCCAGGAGGCATCACTTTCGGATTGATATACCATGTTGCCCCAACGATCATAAATGCGAATGACCTCCATCTTGTAACGATCGTTGATCGCCGGCTGCCAGATATCATTTCCATGTGTACTGGATGGGCTGAATACATTAGGAAAGTAATTCGGTGCGTCTTCTTCCTCTGTTACATCTACTGAAAGTACATGCGTATATAAACAACCATTTTCGTCAACAAATATGATATGGTAGGTGATATCCCTGTCACCATATACCTCAATCAAAGTTCCATTCCATCGAATGGATGATTCTGGCTCAAATTGGATAGCTGATAAGTCTACATTATTATTAAGTGTATAATCAATAGTCGTCCATGCACCATGAATGGCGATAACCTGAGTGTCTATCGCAATATCAATCACTGATTGATCTGTAAGCATGACAGAAGTGCCCCATTCACACCCATCATTTGAAATAGTGGTGACCTCATAGATCCCGGCGGACAACAAACTCAAAGTCGGTGATATCATAGGCACTCCATTTATGAGGATTGTCCCGTTTTGCTCAAAAGCCATACTATCTATAGTGATTTGTCCATCTGCTTCTCCGCATATGGGATGAGTCACTATAATATCCGGTGACCAATCTGAGCCTTCATATACATGCAGGCTATCCACATAGACACATCCTCCTTGAGTTTCCATAGCCACCCAATAATCACCAGATATTGTCAACTGCCTTGTCATTGCATGTGAACCATCATCCCATATAAACATTGATGCACTTTGTGGTATCAGCAAATCAATCGTATCCCCTGCACATAACACACGGTCAGGCCCTAATAAATCAATCGGAGCAGAGCCATCATGATGGATAGTCACCTCCGCCGTATCATTACCACAAACTGCATCTGCGATCACGTATCTATAGTTTGGTGCGAGATCAAGGATTGAATTGTAGACACCTCCACCGCCAATCAGTGAAGGTATCCATAATCCTCCGAGTTGCCCTCCCGTGAGAGTAGTCATGTCATTGATCACGGTATCTGTGCATATGAGTAGATTGACATCTTCTCCTGCATACGCCATTGCGGCTACATTGATCATTGCTGTAATTTTCACTCCATCTTTTATGGCATTGAATCCTTGCAATATAATATGGCGTATGCCCGGAGTGCGTTGAAGGCCCGTATGACTATAACGAAGAGCAAGTAATGCTTCCTGAAAAATACTATCCTTTGGATTATTGGAGGTAAGGACATAGGTACTGTCATTCCTTTGCATCAATGTGACTCCCGCCGGTATTCCTGCCGCTATCAAATGCTCCTCGCCCATCTCCTGAATACCTGCTATAATCAAAACGATACTATCTAATGGAGCTGATGTATGTATAAATACATCAGGATCACATATGGGCACAATCAGAGTAGTGCAATAATGGGTGGAATCTAAATAGTCATATGGATAAACGCCTGTACTGTTGTCACGATCCAGATCGATCAGCAAATCACATTCCGGATCTGAAGAAAGAAACTCGAGAGGAGAAGTGAGTTGGGTATTTGCTCTGTTATCTCCCATCCAATAATTGCAAATGGGTGTAAGATCCCCAGTCTCAAGATCAAACCGTGAAATGTACATGGTCGTGTCCTTTATATTATTGACGTAGTCTTGTGTTGTAATATCGAGATGTGCAGCATAAGTAATTATAGAATCACATCCATAACTCAAACTAGTCAGTCCCCAAATATGCTTTTGCATAATTATTGTATCCATTATTACAAAGTTTGTATCATAGACATAGATAATAGGTTTGTGTGTTTCAGGAATATAAACTTTGTCACCCGAAAAGTGAACTTCAAATACTTGCTGCTGTGGGAAGGCAACAAACAGCCTTTCAAAAGTTGGATTTGCCGGATCTGCAATGCGCGAGAGTGTTCTGGTACTCATATTTGTAACAGAATCATACTCATTAATCCGAAGATAAATTCTGCCGAGATAATCAAGATTGAATGCGTTTACTACACTCCAATAATAAGGTAGTGTTATAGTATACCGTAGAGTGTATTGACAGGTATTATACTGAACATCAAATAAGCTTATTTTTTGATAATCGCCAGAAAAATCTACTAACGCTAACCATAATTCTCCATTCGGATGATATGCATACCCTAGGATATAGCCCTGATTTAGAGTAAGCCAATCACATCCTGTAAAAACAACATCACAAAGATTGTCAGCATGCCATAGACTTCTGTGTCCATAAATGGATACTTCTTGAGCCCTAATGGATTGTAAACAAAAAAGGCAAAACAATAAAACCACAATTATTTTCACAACAAAATTTCTAGATATGAATGCTAAAAAAAGGAGTAGGTTTTATCCTACTCCTTAATAATTAATTACCAAATACACAATTTAGTTAACCTGAATTCATTTATTGAATTAACACAAACAAGATATAAACCAGGTAAGTAGTGATTAGGAATTTGAAAATAATTTTCTCCACGGTTAAGCACTATTTGATCTTCATATAGCGGCTGACCCTGGTAAGTGAAAAACTTCATTGAAACCATCTGGCCTTTTGGGCTTTCTATATAAACTTTTGAGTAGCCACCATCATATCGAATTTCTAAGAATAATTCTGAAGGAATGATTTCGATGATCTCAAGTTTTAATTCCGCATTTAATTGACTTTCATCCTTCCCAATAATTTCAACATTCCATTCTGAGTTCCATGAAATGGAACTTTGGACGTTTCTAATTTCATGCTTTGCTTTCAAAGTAATCTCAGCCAACTTTCCCCTTGGAATAATTAAAGGATCACCGTGTTTCGCAAAGTCCAAAACAACTAAACTCTGAATAATTGGATTGTAATTCCATCGAGGATTATATCCCATTGCAAAATCAACACCTACTAACTCATAATCCTTCTCAGAAAAGGAAATCGGAAGTTGTATCGCATAGATATCATCTACAACATTTAGATCAACAGCAACTTTTACAATAGTACCAGCTCTTACTTTTGTGCCAATAGAATTATCAATAGATCTTGTACTTACCTCTCCTCCTGAAAAATAAGAACCCGACCCACAAACCCAGGAGTTAGCACTTGGATAAGTCCAACTTGAATTTGCAACAATATCTCCAATCTTAGTAGTTCGAAAATCGAAATAATCCCCATTATTAGCCTCGATTTGATCGGTTGAAAGTCCAGGAAGAATAATGCCCTCCGATCCCGGCCAATTGTAATCAATTACAAAATCATACGGCGATTCCTCAAATCTTTCTTCTGCATCTTCTACTTCTTCCTTATGTACCCATTCCCAGGAATTGCGCTCTAGATCATATCTATAGCCAAGAAGTAAATCTTGAATCATATCGGCATCATCCAGATCAACATCATTGTCATAGTCAGCATCTCCGGAAATATAGCGAAATGGAAAATCTTCGGTGGGCGATCTACTTTCAAAAGAAGGATTACCAATTAAATGATTAGCTATGGCAAGTAGATCCTGAGCAGAAACACCATTTGTATAATCCGTATAATTATTGATCGAATACGGCCGAATTTTTAAGGTGTTGTTGTATTCATCTTCCTGATCATACAGCGGCATTACTTCAGAAGTATAAATCTCATATGGACATGCCGCAGTGGTTGGATCGGGATTTAATGGATATTCATCCATTTCATCAATCAAGTAGTTTTTAATATCAAAGTTGTGATTAGCAACCCCGTAACCTTGGTTTCGCCATAAACTCTCTCCATAGATCGTTTTATTAACGGTTTGACCAAAACTAAATACGGGCATCAAAGCAATAGCTATAATTAAAGCAAATAAAAATTGCCCCCCCCCCAACAATAGGGGAATAAAATTTGGTATTCATAATAATTGAATTTAAAATGGTTTTAAAACATTTCATGATCGGCATAATATTAGAGCCGTACGGAAAGCAATGTTTCTTATATCTCCATAAATCGTGAGATATGGTTTCTGTCGTACCTCAGAATCACCTAAATATTCCTGGCCACTGAATATACTGGACTTTTTGAGGTTGTTGGTTTCGGTGATACCTCGATATAGACATCACCGAAATCCGGTAAACTAACGTGGGGTGCTATTAGATTTTAAAATTAAACAAAAAATATTAAAAAAGCACAATCCAAAGAAAAAAATAGTTGGCCTACTTCATGAACCTAAAATTAAACCATTATTTAACTAAGAATATATACATGGACATACTCTGTTAAGCGTAAAACAATCGTTCAATTCATCATACAAATGCCGATCGCAACAACTGATCCTGAAATAAAGGAAAGTTGGGGAAACTTTAAAAATTAAAGGACCATAATCTAAAAGCAGAATTCCCTACCCATGCTCATACACCTTCCGAATCCGAGGATTGAGATGTGTAAGAATCTCGTTTGGAATCGTGCTACAAGCCTGCGCGAGCACTTCCAATGATTGGGTTTTGTCGAAGACGGTGACCTCGTCCCCAATGGATGCCTGAGGGATGTCGGACACATCGATCATCGTCATGTCCATACAAACTCTGCCAATGATTGGCGCCTGCTGACCATGTAACAAAAAGGCACAACCCACATCACCCGCTACACGCGGAAGGCCATCGGCATACCCAATATTTACAGTAGCAATTTTCCTGGATCGATCGGTGATAAAACTTCTGGAATAACTCACTGATTCGCCGGCATCAATATTTTGTATGTGAAGGATTCTGGCTTTTAAACTATGGACCGGCATGAGCTCTCTGTGCTCCGGTAGTCCGACACCGTATAAACCAATACCAAGCCGAACCATTTCAAATTGATATTGCGGAAAGCGAAGGATGCCGGCAGTGCTCAGCACGTGACGTGGAGGTGTATAGCCTAGCCCATCCGTAAGTGCTTTGTATAAAGTTTCAAAACGAATGATCTGTTCAAGCGTAAAATCATCAAAAGCTGGATCATCACTCGCCGACAGATGCGTGAAAATGCTTCCTATATGAATCAATGGTTGATCACCTAAAAGTTCTATCAACTCATCGATCTGATTTTTAGCAAAACCCAATCGGTGTGTGCCTGCATCCAGCTTAATATGAATCACTGCTTTGCGCTGATGAAAGGCACACAACTTCATGAGCTTTTTCAGAATGAACGCATTATAGATTTCAGGCTCAAGATTAAATTCAAGAATGTTTTCCATACCCTCCGGATCCGGATTTAATACCATGATCGGGATCGATATTCCAGCCTCCCGCAATTCCACTCCTTCATCAATCACAGCAACCGCCAACATATCAATATTCTGGTAGGAAAGGAAGCGACACACTTCCATACTTCCAGCACCATAGGCATTCGCTTTGACGACTGCAATCTTTTTGACACCGGGTTGAATGCGACTATAAAAATATCGAAGGTTGTGATCCAGCGCACCAAAGTCAACATGCAACACAGCACTATGTGATTTCAACTGCAATCTTCTGGCGATGCGTTCAAAGCCAAATCGTCTCGCACCTTTTAATAAGATCACTTCGTTGTGAAAATCAGCGATTCCACCTTGTCGAAAAAACTCATCTACATCCTGAAAAGCGAAAGCTTTAATCGAAGGAGAAATAAGTTGCAAGAGAACTTTTACTTCATTTCCAATACAAATTAATTTATCTATTCCGGCACCATTGATCATTCGCGCTAGTGCTTCATAAATATGTGGGCGCCCCACCGCATGATCGGAAAGGATCAATGTTTTTTGTTGCGATTGACCGGCGATATCAAGACTCTCAAGGGCATATTGTAATGAATCGAGATCAAGACTATAACTATCATTGATGATCACACAACCTTGAATGCCGATCTCTGCTTTCAGTCGCATATCGATAGGCCGCAAGTCCGGCATCCATTTTAATCTGGATTCAATAGGAATACCAAGAGCCAGAAAAGTTGTGATACAGGACAGACTATTAGACAGAGGTACCACGCCGGAAAAAGGAATTTGATAAGTAAATGTTTTATCATCAAGACTCACTTTCACTTGAGAGCCCTCTTCCATTTTTATTTCAGTGCCATTGACCATGCCATCACCTTGAAGGCTCCAAGTCAACTGCTTTATGTTCGGAAAAGATTCACTCATTTTATTAAAAACAATCGCTTGATCTTTTGGAAAAACAATTGATGTTGCTTCTGAACACATGATTAGTTTTTCTTTCAACTTCGCTTCTTTATTTCCATCAAAACCCTCATCATGTGCATCACCGAAATGGGTAAACACAACGATATCCGGTTGGATTATTTTTTGAAGTTTGATCATTTCACCCGGCTGAGAAAGACCTGCTTCAATGATAGCATAATCGGTATCCAATGGAATATTCCAAACAGACAGTGGTACGCCTACTTGACTATTATAACTACCAGGACTTCGGTACACCGACATATCATGGTGCATCAGCATGTACAGCCATTCTTTCACCCAGGTTTTGGCATTACTACCGATGACAGCAATGACTTTTCCGGAAAATGTTTTTCGATGTTCGGTGGCCATCTGATGAAAAGCCTCCAGTACATTAGGCACTGAAATATAATTTCCTTCGGGCAATGTTGAAAGATCAATCGTGTCTTCCACCAGAAAATTTCTCACGCCTTGTTTCCAAGCATCCAGCATGTATCGATGGCCATCTGAGCGCGCTCCTTTCAGTGCTATAAAAATAGCTTGTGGTTGCCAGGCGGCTTTGCGGCTGTCAATACAAAGTTGACTGATCGGGGCATCCGGATCAGGTAGCAGGTGAGTGCCTTCGGGAAAATAAGAAGCAATAATTTTTGCTGTATACACAGAATGAAGGTAGGGAATTATCAGACTGATTTGGGTCTCTTATAGACCGGAACTGTTGAGCAAGGTTCGCCAAACATTAGGGATTTCACGACTGGCTGGAGTTTGGCTGTGAGGGCCATATAGATATCTGGGCCGATCGACAGATGATCGCTGCATCCTTTGATGATCACTCGCTGATCGGTATAGGGTGTCAGGTCCAGCTGTTCTATGTGCTTAATAACCTGTTGATTGACCCATTGATCCGGTGAACCAAAAAACACTTGTTTCGCAAATGGGGAAGCCGTGGAAGTCACGAGCATATAGGCCCAATTGGGGATAATGGCATCTGCTGAACAAAAAACGCACAGTGTTTTTTGCGTGTATGGAGACCAATCATGGGTCTTCATAGCTTCTCTGAAATCTTTTTCCTTGAGGATTTGCTCCATGAACAAATAATCCTTCAGGTCAAAAGCCTCCGGCTGGGCTGTTGGTGCCCATTCCTCAGGTTTGAGCGTGATGAGGCCGCTAGCTGCAATTTTGTTAACAAGGGCATCGCTCATAGCTCGAGATTATTCAGATTCGTCAGTCGGAGATATTTCCTTTGGCTGCTCTTCTGCTGATGTGGCAGGTCCAATAGAAACAACCTCATCCAGGGAAGAATGTTCACCAATCTCTTCGTCAGGGACTTGAAATTCTTTTAGTTGGGGCAGGTCTTCCATAGATTTTAGGCCGAAATAGTCCATAAACTTCACGCTGGTAGCATAAAGGAGTGGTTTTCCGGGTCCGGTGGATCTGCCGGCGATTTCAATCATTTCCTTTTCGAGCAACTTATCAATGGCGTAATCGGCATTGACGCCTCGGATCTGTTCAAGTTCGGATCGTGATACTGGTTGTTTGTACGCGATAATCGCCAAAGTCTCCAGGGCAACTTTTGACAACCTTCTCTTTGTCAGTTGCTTAAGGTAAGATCCTACGATGTGATGGTAGGCGCCTTTGGTAACAAACTGAAAGCCATCTGCGACTTCGACAATTTCTATGGCGAAGCTATCATCCCAGTATTTCTCCTGAAGACGTTTCAGGGCTTCGTCAATACTGTCTTCATCGATCGTGACCTGAAGCGCATTCTCCAGATTATATCGGATATCCTCTCTTTTGACGGGTTGCTGGGCAACGAAAACGAGGGATTCTATGTGTGTGTCTAATTGTTGTACCATTGGGGGGACAAAATTAGCCATTAAAACCAAATCAATCGTGTCCTAAGTGAATTTTGTCCGCTTTTATTAGGTTGTGGAAAGATGATGGGATAAGGTTAAAAGGTTTTATGTGGGTTAGGGTGTTATGTGGTTCACTATGTTTTTATTAGCTTTTTTGGCCAAAAACAAAATAAAAGACGAGTAGAATCATCAGGATAAAAACGAAGCCTATCAATAGAACTTGCATCATTTGCTTTCGGTCCGCTTTGCGACGTGCTTTATTATATGGTGTATCAGCGACCTGATCGGTTTTGAAGCCATAGGCGAACTTACCTTCCTTTTCCTCGATATCAAGGTCAAAGAGCTGATCGTTGATGAAAAAGCTATACTTTTTGGAGGAAGAGACATTGAAATCAATCACGACAATCCGCGCATTGCAATAGACTAGTACATGACCGGTTTTATTTCCGTGGAACAATCCGACTTGATGTCTTGAGCCATCATCTGCGATATGAGTCCAGTTCATCTGGCTCATGACAGGGTGGAAAAAAGAATCGATTTGGGGTAAAATGCTAGTGCCATATTCTATTTATAACGGCAAAACGGGCTGAATAATATACCGGAAATGTCAGATCAACAACATAAACTGGGTCACCAGTGCCGATACAAAAAGAATAAAATGTAAGGACTCAGCGATCGCCGGATGTTTGATATTGCGCAAAAGGATTGCCATGAACAAGGCAAATGGGATGGCAATCACCATGAGATATTGTACAGATAGCTTTGGGAGAAAAAATGCCATCGGTATACAAAAGAAGATCATGGTATACATCGTGTCTATTTTCTTCTGGGCATGAATATTCTTTCGAGCGATAATCTGCGTATAACCCAGTAATGAGATCAGCATCAGCAGACCCATGATGGAAAGCGTGATAATATCCGAAATATCGTAGAGCGGTCCTACCTCTGGTAATCCGACAGAAGCAAACATATCAATCATGACCAGGTTTATATCTCCAGTCACGATGACACGGATCATCCACCCAATGATAAAAGGACTTATGTAGCCTGTTACAAACTGGAATATATCCTTCACTTTCAGTGTCTTGAGCATACTCATGGCGATGAGCCCAAAGAAAAGCAAAACAAAATATGGGGAATACAGAAGACCGGAAACGGCCAACCACCAGCCAGCCATAAATCGCGTTTCTTCCTGCTTTTCCTTTTTGAGGACATCAAAAAGAAAGGCCAGGGCAATTAAAAGTGTGGTATTGGCCAACAGCAAGGATGAAATACCAATAAATGAAGGATGGAGGGCAGTAATCAGAATATAACACAGTCCGGGAAACAAATTGATTTCGCCGATCATATTCTGCTTTATTAAAAGCCGGTTGATCATCACGGCCTGAATGAAAACCAAAAAAGTAGAAAGAATATACTCCTCACCTCCCCAACCGTGGGCTGCGAGGACAAAATCTGCTCCCCAGCTGCCAAAAGCTTCCCCGGGAATCCGGGCATCAGGAAAAATAATCACCACACTCCTTATGACCAGTGCATAAGGCAATAGTAAAAGACTATTAAACAGATGATTCTTCTTAAATAATTCGAGCACGGCCCCTCAGATTGGTGTTGGAATGCAAAAATAGAGTTTTCTTATGGCACGAGCAGAATGACATAACAAAAGCTGATTAGCAAGCAACTTATATCTTTGATGCAATGTCAACCATTGAAAACCGTCTATTTTCTCTTTTTAGGCAGAAAGGTGCCTTATTTGCTGGTTTAACTGCCTTCCTTTTTCTGTGTTTGGCAGGCTACCTGATGATGGATGAGTCCCTCTTTCTCCTATTGCCTATTGGGTTGGTTGGTCTGGCCTGGGGGATAAAGGACTTTAGATTGGTTTATCTCGCTATTTGGGCTACGATCCCATTTGCGATTGAAGTGGATCTGCCGGGCGGTCTTTCGACTGATTTTCCTGCTGAGCCTCTTATGTGGCTTTCTTGCTTTCTGCTACCGGTGTACCTCTTCATCAATCACAAGAATTTAAGTTTCCGGTTTCTTTTTCACCCGGTTTTCATCCTCTTACTCATTCATTTCTTTTGGATCATCATCACTACGATCGTTTCAATTGAGCCCATGATCTCCATTAAATACACACTGGCCAAATCATGGTATCTTGTTTGTTTCGTCATCATTCCGCTTTTGCTTTTTAAAGATGTAAAGGATTTCAAAACCTGGGGTTTGGTGGTCTTTATTCCTTTGATCATCACGATTATTATTATTTTGATTCGCCATAGTCAATATGGATTTACTTTCTCCACGATCAACAATGCAGTCATTCCGATCTACCGCAATCACGTGGATTATGCTTGTTGCCTGGGAATCCTACTGCCTTTCTTTTGGTTCATGCGCAATTGGTTTAAAAGCCGCTGGATCAAGTGGTTCTTCCTTTTGGGTATGGGGCTTATGTTGGTTGGCATCTATTTTTCATATACACGTGCCGCGTGGGTTTGTGTGCCGCTTGCGATCGGCGCTTACTATATCATCCGATACAAACTCATGCGGGTTGCCATTCCATTAGCTTTGGCCGGTGGTATTTTGCTGGTGGGTTATTTGACCTATGATAACAATTACATCAAGCATGCGCCCAATTTTGAAAAGACGATCACCCATAGAAACTTTGACGATCTGGTCACTGCGACTTATAACATGGAGGACATCTCGACGGTCGAGCGATTCTATCGTTGGGTAGCTGGGTATTATATGGTTAAAGAAAAGCCATTGATGGGTTTTGGTCCTTCCAGTTTTTATAGCAAATATCATAGTTATGTAGACAGACACTTTGTGACCTATGTCAGTGATAATCCTGAGCATTCCGGAATGCACAACTATTACCTGATGGTGGCTGTGGAGCAAGGGCTGATTGGTTTGTTTATTTTTCTGGCTTTATTGATAGGTGTACTTCTCTACGGCGAACAAATATATCATCACATGTCTTCCGGGCCAAAAAAACAACTGTTGATGGCCGGATTGATTTCGTTTTGTTGCAACTTGTTTATATTGACGTTGAATGATACCGTTGAAACCGATAAGCTGGGTACTTTCTTTTTTATGAGTATTGCGATTGTGATTTTGTTTGGCATGCAAGAAAAAGTAAATCGGAGCACAGCGGAGATCACGTCCGCTAGGGGTGAGAGCAAAATTATAAATTAAGAATTAAGAAGGATAAATAGTGTGAAAAATCAAGTCGCGCGTCTGAAATCTCGGGTCTGAAATCTCAGGTATCAGGTCTACAGATGAAGGACTGCGCCTTCACTGTTGGTCTCAGGTCTATTAAAATGAAAAAACAACTTCGCGACATAAAGGCACCTATTGCCAACGAGCTGGAAGCTTTTGAAAAGCACTTCAGGGATTCCGTGCGCAGCAGAGTGGCTTTGCTGGATAAAATCATGCACTACATCGTGCATCGAAAAGGGAAGCAGATGCGCCCCATCTTTGTCCTGTTGTCTGCGAAAATGTGCGGCGAGATCACCCCAAAATCATACACTGCTGCTTCTCTTGTTGAATTACTCCATACCGCTACACTGGTCCACGATGACGTGGTGGATGACTCGCATCAGCGAAGAGGGATGTTTAGTATCAATGCGTTGTGGAAAAACAAGATAGCTGTACTAGTGGGAGATTATCTATTGTCTCGTGGTTTGTTGGTGGCATTGGACAACGAAGCTTATGACATACTCCAGATCATGTCGCGAGCCGTGCGTGATATGAGTGAAGGTGAGTTATTGCAAATTGAAAAAGCGAGGCGTCTTGATATTTCCGAAGATGTCTATTTTGATATTATCAGCAAAAAAACAGCCTCACTGATTGCAGCCTCCTGTGCAGCCGGTGCAGCATCCGTCACCAGCAACAAAGAAGTCATCGATCAGTTTTATCGTTTTGGTGAAAGCATTGGAATAGCCTTTCAAATCAAGGATGATCTTTTTGATTACGG
>JBBKXT010000038.1:0-3654 GCA_037969625.1 Saprospiraceae bacterium | reverse complement strand
ATGATACTGTCACACCCATCTGACCCGGTAAGGGCGTGATTCATCACGCCTACATCTGCAATCCTACAAGATGCGTCATACACATACGTCGTATCTGCAGATAATAATGTCACCGTAGTGGTCACCACCGTATCACATCCATTAGGATTGTCAAGATTTGTAATGAATACACCGGTAGCATCAGGATCACAGGTATCTTTTTGAATCTGCACCATGATAGCTGGTAGAATGGAAAGATTGGTCGTAACGATACTATCACAACCATCCATTGAATTGAAACTGTTTTCATACACACCGGCCTCCGTCTCCCAGAAAACACCTAACCATACGCTATCACCATCACAGATTGAGACATCAAAAGTATGAACAAAGCTTGGATACACTTCGATGATATGCTCTGGATTTGTGAAGGTAAGACAGGCATCTTGAGAAGGTATTACATTAGTAATAGTGTAAGTGGTTGCATCCCAGATAAGATCATTGAATGAAATTGTGCCTGTCACGTTTGAGAAAATAAATGGCAATCCGGGGTCAGCCGCAATTTCGATATTTAGCGGAAAAGGAGTATCTGTATTGATTGTGATCGTAGCGGACTCATTGTCGCAGATTTCTGTATCGCCGGACAGGGACACATCGATCACAGGTAATACTTCGAGCAGGACAGTATCGATACCGGGACAGTTAATACCATCGGAGACCGTTACGATGTACTCTCCTGATTGACTTACGGTGATCGTTTGCGTATCCTCACCGGATGACCATTGATAATCTGCACCAGGGAAACCTGCATTGAATGTAGCTGGCATGCCATTGCAGACCTGTACATCATCACCAAGATCAACTGGAACAAGTGGCAACTCAACCACCTCAACAAACGCCGTAGCCACATTACTCTGTGATCCGGTCTCCGTCGTAAATTGTACCTCAATAGTGCGCAATCCACCTGTCGGCAACAATGCGTTATTTTTATATCGGATGAGACGGAGTGCCTCTTTGAAGTCGGTAGATTTTGCACCGCCTGCATTGGTCAATGTGATCATATCCGTGCCATCGCCCGATACATCAATATCAACCACGGAGCCGGTGGAGATCAGAGTCTCGAACGGAGCATCAGGAACAAAACCGGTGATTGCAATGGTCATAGAGTTGATGATAGCATCGTAAAATAATTTTATATCATCATCAGCAATGGTAACCCCGGATGAGAGGCAATCATAGTTAAAAGAGTTGTAATCAGCATCATCTGCCCCTGAACTATCATTGCAGTCAAGATCAATAAAATTTAAACAGATCGTGGGTGCTGAAAATTCAAGCAAACTTGATATATTATCAAACCCTTCAGGTACTGAACATATTGGCGTTATAGCTCCATCTAACAAATTAATTAACATAAGTTGATTTCCAAGTACTTCAGTACCAATGAGCGCGTTACAAATAGGAGATGCGGTTAATCCCGCAAATTTTAAAGAAGCAGAATGGATTAGGACAAGCTGACTTGCCGCTGGATTAGAAGTATTTAATTCAATTATTCCATTCATTACAGCACCTTGCTGGGTTACCCATTCTACCGAAGCATAAATATTTCCAAAAGCATAGGTAAATTCGCCCACAATTCTATAATCCAAAAATCCCAGAAATTGTATTAATCCGATATTAAGATCAAGAAAATAAATTTCTGGCGGAACCGAAGTAGTGCCTATATAGAACAAACTATCACCCATGCAAACAATTCCCGTCGTTTCTGGAAATCCAAGTGGTGCTGGAAAAATATACGTTGCGTTTCCGGTAGCAAGGTCAATCTGAGAAATCAATTGTTGCAATCCAAAAAGATTTCCATTTGGTGCAAAAGACATACCGCCGTTAGAATAATCAGTTGGTCCGATAACTTCTGTCGTACAACCACAATAAGAATTTGCAATGTCAATACTATACATTGAATTTACATCAGCTCCATAGAAGATTTGAGAAAAAGTAAATCCAGGAAAAAGAAAACATAAAATGATTGCTAACAAACAGACACTATTGGACTCGGGTAGGATAATATATCCTACCCGAGTCAAGTGCCTTAAAGAAGAAACTATTGACATAATGCCAGTCCACAATTACTAGATGTAGAATAAAACACGTCCTCACCCTCAGGTATGTTAATTACTGTCCAGTTAGGAGATGTTACATTGTATTCACAAGTTATTCTGATCGTAATGGCATAATCTTCGTTATTATAGATTCGAAATACACCATTCTTATCTTTACAAACAGCAACATGTGGCAAGTTTGTATAGTCAAGAGCAATATCCTCCCCATATCCTGAGACATTGGGGCAAGCAGTGCCCGGAGGATCAAACGTCCCACATATATAGTTTCCGTTTGAAAATCCGCAAACAGAAATATTTGCTGCAGTAGTAAATCCCCAAATTTCAATTGCGCAACAACAATAGTCTATCGGACAATCGTCACAGCCCTCCACGGTTCTTGGATAAACTCTCGTCCAAGTGTCGGACTCAGGTTGACTTGAATCATACTGTTCACAAGCCAAAGGGATAAACATAGTTACCATCCCTAGTAAAATTAAAAAATATTTATTACATTTCATAATTATATAATTGTGGCATTGGCCTCCACTAGCTTTCCGGGCAAAGGAGGTCAGTGCCTTGTTATTAAATAAATAAATTCCTGTTTGATTAAGCGTCGTTTTCGCTCCCGATCATCGGGACACCTCACCCCAAGGAATAGAGGGAGGCGACAACCTTGAGTCGGTGCGTGAAGGGTTCTTTGTAAGCCAGTAATACCCTGATACACTGCACAAACGAAGTAGACTCTTCAAGTTTGCATGGAGCCAAACGCAGCACCCTCGACACATATATGTCGATCAAATTTTGGAAAAGTGCTATGCGCTTGGTTATAGGGTACATACCCGCATGGATTTAATAAAATGATCCTGATCGGGTGAAAGCAATAGGTCAAAGGTTACAAAAAAAAAACTGCATTTCCAAGCCATTTTTCATTTTTTTTAAAAAATTTCAGCTCAGACTGGGGTGCGGAGTGATCCTCCTTCGTGCTCCGGATGTCACTATCGAGTGTGGAAATATCTTTTCGATGGGATTTTCTTTTATCGATGAGTTTAGATCTCCTTCTCCGCCTGAGGCGGAGGGAGAAGGAGATCTAAACACAGTGCCTACCAGCAAAATCTATCTCAGGTCTTTGGTCTCAGGTCTAAATGTCTATTGTCTATATTTTCACCGTTTTCCATGTGCCTCTTTTAAATACAGCAACCGCCATCAAAGCCAATAAGGATTCACTGATCGCAATGGCCCAATAGACACCTTCCGGGCCCCAGTTAAAACTCTTTGCCAACAGATAACTCAATGGAATCTGAATCAACCAAAATGCTACAAAATTTATCAAGGAAGGGGTCACAGTATCTCCCGCACCATTAAACGCCTGACCGATCACCATCCCATACGCATAGAAAACATACCCAAGACAGATGATGCGCAAACAAAGAACACCTTGATGTATAACCTCAGCTTCCTGCGTGAAAAGTGGAATCAACAATGGCGCAAATACAATAAATAAAACCGAAACAGAAGTCAAAAAAATCATATTAATATAGGCAGATCGCCAAACAGTTTTTTCAGCACGCTCAGGGAGACC
>JBBKXT010000037.1:0-5800 GCA_037969625.1 Saprospiraceae bacterium | reverse complement strand
ACTATATAAAATATTATGGCAGCTATCAAAAGCATAAATGGCGAAAAACACATTTTGATTTATTATATACGATAAATTAAGCTTGATGCGTATGCGATGGATCGGGAGTTAGAGCGTCCCGCGGTATCGCGGGAAGGTCGGCGGTTCAATCCCGCCTCACGCTACTCAATGATTTTAAGGGTTGTACGGGCTGTGGCTTGTTCAGCCCTTTTTTGATTCCGACACATTTCCGACACAAATTAAATTATAACCTTTACTTTCCAATATTTCTAGATGTGACTCAGGGACCTTCTCTTAGTCTGAAACCAATAAGTTAACTTTGATTCACTAGTAATAATTCTAGTAGCCAAAAGCATGAAAGAATTTCAACGCATCCATCAAATTATCAGATGCTTTGCATGGCTTACTTTAATCTCATTAGCTCAATTTTCCGATGCTCAATCTTGCTTGCCTGGAGGAATTAATTTAACAACCCAAGGGCAAATAGATTCTTTTCCGTACAACTATCCAGGATGTATTGAAATTATTGGTTCATTTAGGGTTCAAGACCTTAATAATGGAAACATTACGAACCTAGATAGCCTTATTCAGATTAAAACTATTACAGGAGCTTTATTTATTGAAAATTGCAACCAACTAGTGGATCTAGATGGACTTGACTCGCTTAACTCCCTTGGCTCTTTACTAAAGCTTGACGACAATTTAATACTATCGAGCATATCCGGCCTTTCAGGATTAAATACAATACCAGGAAGACTTCAAATTACTAATCAAGATGCATTAACAAATCTTTTTGGGCTAGATTCTATAACCTCCATTGGGGGCAATTTATACATTGAAGAGAACCCTTTATTAACCAACCTTAGTGCATTAAATAATTTATCCTCGATTAATGGGTCTTTGAGAATAAGCCATAACACGAGTTTAATTAGCCTTACAGGTCTTGAAAAACTATTATCAATTAATGGAAATTTGGTTATAACTCATAATGTTAGCCTTTTAAGTCTGGATGGTTTGGAGAGTATTGACTACACCTCAATAACAGACTTAGACATTAGGAATTGTGATTTATTAACATTTTGCAGCATTGAGAATATTTGCAACTTCATCTCTTCAGAATACGGCTACTATATTATTGATAATAATTCATTAGGCTGTAATCTTCCTTCTGAAGTTATTTCAATATGTAATGGATGTCCATCAAATGGTATTGCCTTTTTTTCTCAAAATCAAATAGATTCATTCCCATTCAACTATCCAAATTGCAATTTAGTTCTTGGCGATATATTGATAAATGAGACCACTCCTGGTAATATAAAAAACATAGATAGTTTAATCCAGATAGAAATAATAAATGGAAGTCTAACTATCAATGAAAATGACTCCCTAAGTACGCTAGAAGGATTGTCTATGTTATCAATAATTAGTGGCGAATTGGCAGTATCTAACAACCCTAGCTTGACGAGCCTCGCAGGAATTGAGACAATCAACGAAGGAACTATTTCTAATTTAATTATTGAGAATTGTTCTAACCTTTCCATCTGCGCTTTAGAAAACATCTGCTCTTATCTCAATACTTCTGAATATCCGGCCTCTGTATTTGGCAATGCCCTAGGATGCGAGACAAGGACTCAGGTAATAACATATTGCACAGATACTGACAATGACGGAGTTATTGACTCCCTCGATAATTGTATTTCAATTTTCAACCCTTCACAAGAAGATTCAAACAATAATGGTATTGGAGATATCTGTGATTACAGTTCTGAGGATGGGATAGGTATTGGCACAGATAACCCTTTGACTAAATTACATATAGCTGGTGGAGTTACATTTGCCGACAATAATAACGGGAGTCTTTTGATGAAATCTTCAGATGATTCTTGCTGGATTTTGAAGGTTAGCAATGATGGAGAACTATCTGTCACGAAAGTGCCCTGTCCTGAGTGATCCCTTTTATTTATTGCTAATATATTGTCACCTCCAAAATGGGTCATTTCTCCAATCAAGGGTAAATCCTAATTCTCTATCTTGTCTTAGGGGACATTCATTCATTAATGATATAAGTTCTTTTTTAAATTTATTTTCAGGATCAATAATGTCAAGTACATAACCAATGCAACAAATAGCGGGATAAATTTTATAGGGGAGAACATTATGATCACTAATGAAAAGATTCCTAGGGTGTGTTGGCAAGTCAATATGAGCCGAAATCCTTCGATTCCATAACCGCCCGTGGTGAGCACAAATATTTCTTATATGAGAAAAGCAGTATAACCAATTTTCCAAAAGAGCGATGTTGTTCAACCCAAAGTATCTTGTAACTGCTGCCTTCTCTGGCCCCTTCTTTAAATTGCTAAAAAGTTTTGAAGTAAGCCCTAAGCTGCAAATCTCTAGGCTCATCCATGAAGGAGGAGTATCAGGTGTAGTATATTTATCATAATAATGTTCAATAAAAACCTCATTACTTCTGTTTATTTCTTCCTCCAGGATATCTGTATGGTCTTTAAATAAAGAATTATTACGAAATAAAGAGGGATCAGATTGCCAATGACTTCCTTTTGTTAAAGACCAGTTATAGACTACTTGAGTTCTTACAGCAATTTCAATTTTCTCAATTGCTTGAAAAATCAACATTCTTAGAAGACTGTCAAAATTATAAAGATTCACTATCTCCTCAAACTTGACTTCTCCAATAAATGGATGATTCGGGTCATTATTATCTTGAAAAGGATAAGTATAAGCCCTTAGCCTATAATAACTAATGTGTGACAAGGTACTTTCAGCAAAAGAAACATTCTGAATGATCAGCCCCCTAGATTGTAGCTTAGCAACCTGATCAGAAAATGACAGAGGTTTCTTGGAGTATTTCATTGACTTAGGTTGCCAAAGAGGGGCTATAAAAAGCGAAAACCTGCCCGGGTGCGCTATTCTTATGGGAAGCGTGGCAGGTATTGTTAGTACAAATGTAAGCCTAATCAGGTTATAATGCAACAAACATCTTACATTTTATAAGACACTAAGAACACACAAATGGGGAGAACAACTTTTACGGACTGATAATCAGCATATTATGCCATTTCAGCCTTTCTTATAAATCTATCTCAAGCCATATCTCCGGTTCATCTAGGGGGAGTAAATGAACATTTTCCTCCTCCAGAACATCGCTCGTATAGCCGTTCAGATTTTTATCCATTCAGAGGGGAGGGGGCATCGCTTTTTTGCCATATGAAAGGTACTGAAATACCCACGACCTCAACCGAATACAGAAATTTACACAATCGGGGATTTTTTAACCCTGTTACACTTTTTCCCAAACTTGTAAAAACGCAAGTTTAGGAAGGGTCGAGGATATCCAAATATCAACCATACGGTAAAAAACGAGGGTGCCCTCTCCCTAAACTGTTAAATAACTCGCCAGAATCGTTACATTCGGTATATGTTTTTACCCTATTTTTCCCACAAAAGCAAAACCAATGAGATACCTAATCTTTATTCTCTTTTGCACATCATGCACAACCTACCAAAATTTCGTACCCGTAACAGACCTATATAATGTACCTAGAGGGTCGACTCAATTCTTCATCCAGACCGACATGGAAGCGGTTAAAGGGGCGTTACGAGCCAATACAATCACCTACTATCAATCTGACTACGGACTCGAAACAGAAGATATATTCTTGGACGAAGGAACTAGAGCCAAATACAATATATATCCACTCGATTCGGTTACTGTCAAGGTCGTTCCGCATTGGGCGATTACGCAGAAAGTGATCGGTCAGGCAACGGCATGGGTCGGAACGATAGGAGCATCCGGAATGTCAACCGAATGGCAGCGGGTCGTGTATAAAACGAGCGAAATCAGACCCAAAAAGGTGTTTGATTACGGCGTAGGTTTGTTCAAGGATCTAGGACACGTTTCGTATTAAAATACCCGATCGGATATAGACGGGGTATAAAGGACCTATGAGGCTATGAAAAGCGGTCCCCCCTGGCATTATAAATTTTCCTATTTATGACAGTGTATCAGCTCGTTTATAGACGGGGTATTTCTCCAATAAGCAATAAGTATTTTGCAAACCATCTCCATGACTGATACAGCTTCTATTCTATTTTCTCTTCGTTTTGTCTATCTGACTTCATTCCATTTACTAATGCCTGACAATTATCTTTGCAATCCCAAATCGTACACTGTCATTTATACTAATTATATAACACCCATCTTGAAGGTTATTTAATTCGATTGGGAAAGCACTATTCGAAGAAAAAGCTACTTTCTTTCTAAACACATTTCTTCCAAAGACATCGTATACGTCAACATTCACAGATTCATTCATCAGCGACCCAACATGGACAGCAATAACCCCATTACTGGGATTAGGATGTATTTTAAGTGAAACGTTCTGATCCAGCTGAAGTATACCTGTACTCATCACGACCTGATCGCCTTCAAAAAGAATACAATCCAAATCATCTTTCACCAAGAAGGTGTGCACGCCTTCAGGAAGATTTTCAAACACATTGCTGATAAAAAACTGGATACCACCATCGATCGAATACATATATGGAGGAACACCTCCGGAAAGCACATTGACAGTGACATCATTTCCCGACAAAACAAGCTCTACATTTGGCATCTCCGGTTGCTCAACTAAAATTGGCCCTATCGCCATTGAATAGCCCGCATCATCCTGAATCCAAATCAAGTATTCTCCTGAAGAAAGATTGGTAAACAATGGATCTGATTGAAAAATGATATTATTCAAACTATAACTATACGGCGGAGTGCCTCCATCGACTTCCACCATGATAGAACCATCATCCTCATCATAACAAGTAACTTCCTGCGCTAAATACTGTACTGAAAAATCGGCTGTATATCTGGCTATCCCAAAATCAAAATCCGGCGATTGGCCTGTGATTCCTACAAGTACTATTTTTCCATCGTGCTGCAAAGCAACATCCTGTGCTGCCACATTAAATCCACCTACCGCCAAGGTCGTTATTCCCTTATTTGCGAAAGTCGTGTCGAGACCGCCATCCGGCATCATACGACCCAATAACCATCTGTCTTCCCCACCGTCCATATCTGATTTTCCGCTTACAACAATCTTGCCATCCACCTGAACAGCCAATCCCTCTATACTACTCCTCGAACCAAAAGCTTGTATATAAGTACCTCCTGTTCCAAAGGTTTCATCAAGATTGCCCTGACTGTCATACCTGGCAAGACCAATCGCTGAGGTAAAGGTCAGATTACTATTGTTGGCTGTACCACCCGCCAGAATTCTACCATCCGGAAGCAAAGTCATTGCTGCGATATAATCACTGCTTTGACTCCCTTCAAAATCAGTAAGGACTTTACCGCCATTTCCAAAAGCCTTATCCAAACTACCATCCGGATAATAACAGGCCAGTGCAAAGTCTCCTATCGCTGACACGGACGAATATCCACCTGCAATAATTTTACCATCCGGTTTAACCAATACTGCGGTTGCCGCATCTTCCTCCCTAAAATTAGTGACGACTATTCCCGAATTTCCAAATAAACTATCCAGAAGTCCATCCGGAAAATACCTTAGCAAAACAAAGTTGGAATGGTTTCCATCCGCCACCCTGCCGGCCACAACGATTTTGCCATCTGCTTGCAATGCCACCGCCATCACCGTTTCATAGTTTGTTCCTATATCTGATATCACCCAGCCGAAATCACCAAAAGTGCTGTCGGGTGATCCGTCAGGCATCAGGCGAAGCAAACTAATATTTCCGTTTGTGCCCTGATAACTCTCCCCTACCATTA
>JBBKXT010000036.1:0-12470 GCA_037969625.1 Saprospiraceae bacterium | reverse complement strand
CATGACATGCCGCTTAGAATCATTAATGAACCCGAATTTGAACTATACTGTCGATACTGATAAATGCAGGAACTAGGTGCAAATTGATACTTACCACCAAGCGCGTCGGTAGAATGCGTTCCAAGGGCTGGTCGTTTTTCAATCTTTAGCTCGAAATTGAATTGAGGTGCAAATCAGCACCTTTCACCATTTGCTGCTCACTACTTGATGGTTTCACAAAAGTTCTCGATACTTACTGGTTAGCCAAAATCTTAAAATTCAAAGACTTTTAATCTGCTACGGGCGTGGTCCTATTTCTTATTTGCTATCTGTGCTTCAATTAAAGAAATCCAATTTTTATCAAAATCAAATGTTCGATCCGGAATAACGCCTAACGATTCGTACGGCAGAAGTTCTTTATCCCGTTTCGAAGGAAGTGCAGCCAAATATCCAGAAGAAGGAAGCGTATAAAAATCATTTGGTTTCAATTCATAAGCCAGAGAACCTTTTGTTTTGTCGCCATAAGAAATCACATGATCATACTGTTTTAGTTTGACAGCAAACTGCTCAGCATTACTTCCTGTACTCGCGTTTGTGATGTCATGGACTGTATGACACATTAAATATTTATTCAACTGTTTTAATAGAATATTGGAGTTGCTATCCCCTCCTCCCCCATTATCTCTCAAATCGAGAATAAGGTTTAGTTTGGTCAATTTACCGTCTATGCTATTATAGCATTTTTCCGCTTCGGTTAGGAACGGGTATAAAACAGGCAATCATTGTTAAAGATTACCAATTGTCTTTGATTTTGCATGGTCAATTTTAAACCACGAAGGGATAACAATATTCCTTGCTTTCATGCTTTCATAGCAATTTGCCAAAATTTCGCCATAAGATGAACTTTCACCAAATATCGCATGATTGCTTGAAGTTACATAAAGTTTATGATCCTCTGGTTTCTCAATCTTACGCTTTAAAGCATCTAATAATTTTGCATTTTCAATAATATCCGGAAAATTCAAAAAAAGATATCTAATCACTTTTACCTTCACAAACTGATGGATCCAAATCTGATGGTAAGCTTTTCGCTCTAAAAGCTTCTCGTTTCCAAACAGGATTCCATCCCTCGTTAGATATTTAGATTTAAGCATCATTCTGGCTCTGCAAAAGAGAATACTGCTTATCTCATCCAACTCATGATTTATGATTGAATCGTGAATTTCCTTAATTTGTTGGACATGGAGTTGAATCGGATACTTATCATCAATACACCAGTAAATCCATTCCTCCTCGTCTAAATCTTCCAATAATGTTAATACCGTAGTTTTAATATCTTTTGCACTCTTAATGTATTCTCTTTGAGAAAATGAAGTCAAGCGGTCATCATGCTGATAAGGTATTCTAAAGATAAAAGGATGATCAGGCCATAGTTCATTATAGCACTGTATCATATGTTCGGTCAAAACAGCATTTCGATCGTATGTTAAAACAATGGCTTTCATACTAAAATTAAATACGAATGGACTATTTTTTTACAAAGAAGCATTCTTCATACAACACCTCCAAGTCATTCTTATGTTCAATGACCAACTCTGCTCTTTTGTAAGATTGGCGTGAATGAGATAAAGCTAAATCTTTTATTTCATTGGAGCCAACATAGGCAATAGTGGTCAATGCTTTTTGTAGGCGAAGCATCACCTCAATATTATTGGCACCATCACGGGCAATTGGTCTGAAGGCATCGTCAAACATGTCAGATAGCGTATTTTCAGGAACTTCTACTTTGTTGTATTTTATTTTTTCAGGATAGCCTTTTTTATCCTTTTCCAGCCATAAAACGAATAATCGAACATAAGTACCAATGATCGCTATTGCGGTTCCGGGATCATTGATTCCAGGTGACAAAGCCCGACTGGCAATTTCGCTTAGGGCAATGAAACCAAAACGAGGATCATCATGAAAAGAACGATTGTCATCAATTACAAATGCTCCTAATAGTTTTTCCTCTTCAATAGCTGAATAATTTATTTGTGGTGAAACGACATATAGCAGTGGCTTGTCAGGAGTGGTAAAAGATCCTTGCAAACTATTTAAGGAAAAAAGGACGCCATAAGTTTCCGCTAATTCCTGGAGTCGGGCAATATTGATATATTGGATATAACCAATCTGATCACCAAAAACCGGAGTGCCTTTATCCATCCTGTTTTGCAATGGAATTCCACCCATCAGTGGTTCATCAATTCTTTTCTGCAGAACTTCAGTCGTTGCATCTTCAATTTTCTTTATGGTATGACCTAGACGTCCAAGTTTTGAAATCCGCTCCACCCATCTCAAGAAAGTTAAAATAACCATTATAAAAACAAGAATGGTCAAAAGGAACAGGATAAAATAACCCGCCTTTCCGTAAAAACCGTTTTTTAATGCAATTTCCGCTACGATACTGAATATAAAAGAGCCAATGTAAACAGATAATGCATTTTGGGATACATCATCAGAAACGATAAGCTCAAAAGATCTTGGAGTTGCAGAACCACTAGCTGCAGAAAAGGCGGAAAGCATAGAACCTACGGCAAATATTGCTATCACTAGCATAATTCCGGAAATCGTAGAAAGCAAATCTTCCAGAGAGCTTTTTTCGATTTCAGGCACAATATCCGCGAGGAATGTATCATCGGCAAGATGAGCTATGAGTGCTCCGGATATGGACAACAAACAAAAAATGAGAGGTTTAAACCACAATTTTTGAGAAAGTCGTTTTAGAAAAAAATTTAGGTTTTCTTTCATCGCACTTTAATTACAAAATTATTTATTAAAATCTATCCAACACAATTAAGCAAATAACAGGTTTTTCAGACTATCAATATTTTTTGTTAATTATTGCTAAAGGTAAGGTTCAAGGTGACAAGCCATTTTTTGTACGTTTCCTAAAACGCTATTCGTCTAAGTCTTCAAAACATTTACATTGGCAACTTACAGAAATTCCGCAATTAGATTCAGTACAGTAAGCGGCTGGCTATTTCTTTATTAGTTTATATCTTAAATGAGTGGTCAAGTCTGAAGGAATCACGTCTTCAATTTGAATATCATATTTGTCTTTATTCATACCGTCAAAAAGTCGTATACCACTTCCTAAAAAAACAGGTGCTATGTGTATGAAAAACTCGTTCACAAGTCCTGCATTTAGAAATTGTTGAATGGTGTTTGCACCACCCTGTATTCTTCTGTCCTTTCCTTTTGCTGATTGTTTCGCTTTCTCTAAGGCACTTTCTATTCCATCATTGATGAAGTAAAAAGTTGTCTTTCCTTTTTGAACCCAAGGCTCTCGTACTTCGTGTGTTAATACATAAACGTCAGCTTTGTATAAGTCATTTGGCCAACTGGTTTCTCCTTCTTCAAACATACGCTTTCCCATAATGAATGCACCTGTTCGTTCAATTGTTTCTCTTATAAATTTTCCATCCGGCCCATCTTCTTTGTCTCCTTCAATTCCTAAGTATTCCCAGAAAGCCTTTTGATTAAACATCCAAGAATGAATTTGTCCTGAAACACCACCCATAGTCTGACGAACAAAGCTAAGAAACGTTGCCGTCCCCGAAGGGGCGGCTATGTTTCCTTGTCTTGTGTTATCTGCTTCCAGATTCAATTATATCTATTATCTCAAAGGGTAGTTTATTCCAAATAATTTGATCTGCATACATTGCATTGCATAGAATCGTGATGCCAAAGTTTTGCTCTGGAAAAATCATTAGCGTAGTTGAAGTCCCAGGATCTCTACCTACGTGATACACATAATCTCCATATTTTTCATCTTCATATCTCCACCAGCAGAGACCAATTGATGTTATTTTATTTTCAATAGATTCTTTTAGCTCCCACATGTCGCTGAGTGTTTCAGCGCTTAAAAAATGAGTATCGGTATGAGATGTGTCATCGAGTATTGCTAAACAATTTGTCATCCATTTAACCAAATCACTTGATGACGATAATAAGTTCCCACTTGGATCGTGCTCTGAATTGGAGTCGTAGACCTTTCTTTTTATTATTTCATTCTCAGGATATTTCAAGACGGGGTTTACATCTTTAACAATACCGTAAAGGTTAAAGCGCCGAATTTCTCTTGAACCTCCAGATAGAATATTTGGGATGGCCATTTTTTCAATGTCAACTTCCTCAGAATTGAAAGTGGTATTGTTCATCTCAGACGGAACTAAGAGATGACGTTTTATGTAATCATTATAGTTGAGTCCAGAGACTCGCTGAACTAAATACCCCAGAATGTCATAACCCGTGTTGCTATAGGTGGATCCATCAAATTTTTCACCGGGCTTAAATTTTAGTTTGGATTTATTTAATGAGCCAATAAATTTCGCTAATGCGGTGCTGTCATTGGGAGAATCTTTTAAATAGTTGTCCCATTTTAATCCAGATGTATGAGTTAAGAGATGATACACGGTTATGTCCAAATATCTCTTATCCTTCATCGTAAATTCTGGCAAGTAAAATGCGATTTTTTCATCAAGATCCAATTTCCCGTCTTCGACTAACTGCATGATGGCACTCGCTGTGAATAGCTTTGTCACCGAGGCCACATAAAACTGTGTTTCCTCGTTGACCAAAAAAGTCCTATCAAACGATGTAAATCCATAACCTGTGGAGTAAAATGGCTTACCTTCTTTGACGATACCCACTGACAAGGCCGAAATACGATATTCATCCATATAGCTTTCACATAGACTGTCGATACCTCGTTGCACACTGGAATTTTCATTCTGAGCGATAGTCAAATTTCCAAATAATTGGAACATAAGAAAAATAAGAGTAATTGTTTTTTTCATTCAGCTTTTAATTGCAGAAAACGGTAATGGGCTTAGGCAGTGGCTGGCCTTGTAAAAACGGTTAGGTTGGCTGGTTGATGTGTTTTAGGTAATGATGTAAGTCGTTTTTTTAATTCTTAATGATTTTCTGAAACTCTGGTAAATCTCCATCTTCTATTAATAAAACGTACAAACCTGAGGGATAGGCTGTTAAATCTAACTCTTTTAAACATTTAGCTACATGTATTTCTTTTCCAAACGTATCAAAGACTTTAACAGACTCTACAGAATTCTTTAACCTAATTAACCCCGAGGTAGGATTGGGATAAAACAAATTAGATTGATTCGTTTTAACAGGTTCATTTGATAATGGTGTTTGATTAATATGAAAAGCAATGGTATTGTTTCCTCCAGACCATACATAATCTAATCCGCCAATATTATCTATATCTGCTGTTCGAAGAGATCCCATCAATAACCCATTGTCTTGATGAACAGTAATTTCAGAGTTGAAGTTATGATTCGTATCGTTTTCAAAAATAGATATATTATTGGTGTATGAGGCATATATATCCTCAAGTCCATCATTATTATAGTCTATTGACTTTAACGATTTTAAATTCGGGATTGTAGATAGGGTTGCTTTATAAGTCATAATTCCAAATCCATTATTACTAAACCATTTTACATCTCCAGCGCTGTTTCTTGCAACAACATCTTTATCGCCGTCACCATCAATATCCATTGGATGTACCAAAAATAGAATCTCTGGAATCGTAGAGTAGTAATGAGGTGAAAATATGGCATTTCCATTATTAATATATATAACTAAACCCGCTGTTTCTCCACAAACTAAATCCATATCTCCATCACCATCAATATCAACAGTTGATAGATCCAAACATTCCAATGGTAAGGGTGATGTACTCGTGCTTAATATAACTTCTTTTAGAAAGTTACCTGTTCCATTATTTCTATATAAATCAATAGAGTGTTGCCCTATAATTACGATGTCATCTGAGTTATTGGCATCAAAATCTGCTACAACTACATCATTAACTTGAATAGAAATGTTAGAATCTAAATTAGTTGGGTTATTTAGTATCCCGAGATTATTAAAATAGATTCTTGCTTCCACATTTATACCCCCTATTGAAACGAGGTCAGTCCAACTATCGCCATTGAAATCACCTGCAGCTATACCTTTAGAAAAGGGCAATGAATCTATAATATTTATAGATGAAAATAAACCTAATGATTGATTATCGTAAAAGGCTATTTTTCCAGAAGACCCAGTGAATGAAGTGATAAGTTCATTATCACCATCATTGTCTAAATCTGTCGATATAAATTTGGTGACTCCTGCTGATTCAAAAGATGAATCAATAATATTTATTAGTCCTATTTGCCCACAACATATGGTCGGGAAAAACATAAGCGCAACGATTAATTTATTTATGCTCATAATCTCAAATTTAATGACTTACAACGTTAAGTATAAAGGGCGTTTTAATCCCCTTTATACATTGTTCTTGGCTGGCTTTCTTCGTTTCATTAGTTGCTTATGCTTCCCGAGGAAAACTCTGTCCTACCATTTTTATTTGATATTTCAAAGTATCCAGCTGTTGGTGCTTTTTTGTCTCCATTATTTATTATTCCTCGCATATCTACCTGTAAGTTGTAAATCCTAATTTTTTCATTTTCTTTTTCAACGACATAAAATCCTTTGGCAAACCAGCGCATTTTATCTGCAACATTACTATCAATTTGATATAGATATTTTTCATTGATTGGAAATGATTCAATTGGAAAATCCGTATTGGAAAGAATATTATATTTCAGTATGAACAGGCTATCTTTTCCTTTCGCAACTCCATACCAATTGATGTTTGCAATACCCACCGGCATTGTTAAAAGGGAATTATATTCAATATTTTCAATAGCCATTTTATTTGATATCTCGGCCTTTACATATTCCTTATTTATAAGTGTAACAGTCAAATACAATGAACTGATCATTAATCCATAATTATTAAAATTTGACCTTTTCGGATTTGACTTATAAACCCAAAAACTCAAAGCCAAACCAATAATTAAAGGTATCGTATAAACGGGGTCAACAATATTTATGCTATCAAAACCTAATCTTCTATCGCTAAATGGTAAAAATAACTGAGTGCCATAGGCTGTAAAAGTATCTAACAACATATGAGTAAATAAGCACAACCATGCGAATAATAAAAGTGTTTTGAATCTGATGTTTTGAAACCATTTTATCTTGCTTAGAACAAAAGCAATTAAAAATGCTCCCAAAATACTGAATACTATGGAGTGACTAAATCCTCTATGAATACTTAGCATTTCAAATTTGTCGAAGAATAAATACAGGATTACATCAAGGTCAGGAATTGTCGCTACTATTGCTCCAACTATTGCTCCTTTATTCCCTATTCTTTTTCCAAGAATTCCTTCTCCAATCGCTGCTCCTAAAACTCCTTGGGTAATACTGTCCATCTGCTTTTTTTATGCTTGCCTACGTTGAGTATAAGCGGTCGTTTTAATGCCGCTTATACATTGTTGGCAAACGTTTCAAATTCTATTGATTAATTACCCCCAGGTTTTGCAGTAAGTTGTTCCATTACTCTGTCGAGGTTGAAACTTCCTGGCTTTTGACGAGGAGGGAATTCACGGAAACTTTGCAACCATCGCCCGACATATGCACCAGCAGGAGCAATCGCAAACATATGCTCAAGGTACCAGCGTTGGTATCCAATACTATGCTCTGATTTTGCTCGTTCAAAAGGATCCATTCGCAAGTTAGTGAGTATTGGAGCACGGAGAGGAGTGAAGGGGTTTAACCATACATCCAATCCCTCTGCTTCTTGCACAAGAAATGTAATCTTCCAATTTTCGTAACGTAACGCTGCAACACTACCGTCGTCAGTCCAATAGATGAACTCTTTACGAGGCCAATTTTCTTCTCCAATAATCGCAGGCTTTAAATCGTAACCATCCAGATGGACCTTGTAGGTATCATTACCCACTTTCGTACCTTTCAAGAGGTCTTCCTTGACGTTTTTGTTTCCTGCTGCTGCCAATATGGTTGGAAGCATATCTTCATGAGCTCCGATATCATTGATGACTGTTCCAGGCTCGATAACACCAGGCCAGGTCATGAGCATTGGAACTCGAAAGCCGCCTTCCCATTGAGTGTTTTTCTCGCCACGGAACATAGTAGTACCTCCATCTGGCCAAGTAAAGGTCTCGGCACCATTGTCGCTCGAATAAATGATAATCGTATTTTCGTCAAGACCCAACTCCTTGAGTTTATCCAATAGTTCTCCGACATGGCCATCATGTTCCACCATACCATCAGCATAGATACCAAGACCAGTCTTACCTACAGATTCTTCTTTGAGATGAGTGAAGATGTGCATGCGAGTTGAATTCCACCAGAGAAAAAATGGCTTGTCTGCCTCTGCCGCTCGCTCCATGAAGTCTAGCGCCTTGGCGTTAACTTCTTGGTCAATGGTTTCCATACGTTTTTTTGTCAATGGACCGGTATCCGTGATGCGTCCATCAGCGAAGCTATGGATAACGCCACGAGGACCATAATTTTTCTTGAATTCAGAATCCTTTGGATAATCGGGGTGCTCGGGCTCTTCTTCGGCATTCAAATGGTATAGATTCCCAAAAAACTCATCGAAACCGTGATTAGTTGGAAGCATCTCATCTCGGTCACCGAGGTGATTCTTTCCAAACTGGCCAGTCATATAACCCTGAGCTTTGAGTAAGGTTGCGATCGTTGGATCTTCCTTTTGCATTCCTTCTGGTGCTCCTGGCAATCCCACCTTCGTTAAACCAGTACGGATGGGTGATTGCCCGGTGATAAATGCAGCGCGACCAGCCGTGCAACTTTGCTGACCATACCAATCCGTGAATATTGCACCTTGTTTTCCAATCCGGTCGATATTGGGTGTTTTATAGCCCATCATTCCCATATTGTAGGCACTGACGTTGAAGGTGCCGATATCATCTCCCCAAATAACGAGGACGTTTGGTTTGTCTTGTGCATAAAGCGCGCTGCCAATTACAAACAACAGGCAAGCGGTAATAAATTTGCTTCTTTTCATATTAAGAATTTAAGATTAATTTTATATAATAATACAATTTTGTTTTTTGCTAAACAATTGTTTTATGAATAACGCTCCGGGCTACCCGACGGCAGTCCCGATAGCAATCGGGATGCCGATAGTCTGTTTGACCTCCGAAGCTGGCCAAGGCTTGCGTTAAGCCAAGCGATCCCGATGTATCGGGAGGTGCCTGGGAGTTATTCTTTAAAGTTAAGTTTTTCCTTTGATTGCCATAGCTTTAGCGGAGGCAATTTTCGATGTTTTAAGCCCTGCTGGCGCGGAAGGTATTGTTGTAGGCAGTCTAATTTTTCAATTCGATTGACCTTAGCATTTTCAACATTTCTTCTTCTTCTATTTCTTCTTCTTTATCATGTTCTAGCCTTTTAAGATTCGTTGAAATGCTATCAAGTAAATCCCCATAGTATTCGTACAAGATGAATTCTTCCTCTATTTCCTTTTGTTTGGAACTTTCCGCTTGAATTTCTTCAATTTTTCTAATCCGAATTCTTGATTCCTCAATTGATTGCTTTATTCTAATTTGTTCTTCAATCCCAATTAATTTTTCTTCACACTTGCTGTAGAAAACTAATTTATTTGTCTTACTTCTTTTCTTTTCTTCAAATTCGATTAGTAATGTCTTAATCTCTTTCCTTGTTCTTTCTCCGATTGATCTTGCTTCCAGATTCTCCTCCTGAATTTTAGTTTCTTTACTGATCATGTCAATATCTGCTTGATACAAGTACTTTGCTTGTTCACATTTCAATCTAAATCTTCTAACTTTTGTAATTGGTTGATTAAAGTAAAAAATTAGTTCGTTCTCAGCAGCAATAATTTCATTTTCAATTCCTCGTCGTCTGAATGTCATGGAGACAAGTTGTGGCAATAATATGACAAATAGCATTGATTTGTAAAGCAAACCAGCTTCAGGTATTCTATTTGACTTCACATATTTTTCAACCGCCTGATTAAATAGGAACCCAAAACTCATTCTTTCTCTGATGCCTTTCCTAACCTTTTTAAGGTTATAACGTAGGTCTTCCTTTTCTTCAATTTCTATTCCTTTTATTGTTTTCAAAATTCTGCTATTTACTTTTTGATTGCCTACAACTTTCCGGGCTAATCGCTCTAAGAAGCGCACGAGTATAGCGATTAGCTATTGTTATTTCTCGTGCTTTTTATGCTATTTCGTAAGGTTGGATTAAAATGTCTGCAGGTATTGCCAATGCTTCACTTAACTTGCGAATTATATTTATACTCATTGGTCTTTTTCTGGAAAGTATTTCTGAAGCTCTACTTTTTAATCCAATGATTTCTCCTAATTGTTTTTGAGTAATTTCCATTTGATCCATTCTAAATTTAATGACTTCAACTGGATCTGGGTTTGGAAATTCTCCGACAGTATCCGTTTCAAATTTTTCTATTAGCATGACAAGGATTTCAAGTTCTTCTTGTTCTTTAGTTCCTTTTTTAGCATGAAATATTTCATCAAGCCGTTTCAATGCTTTTTGATAATCCTTTTCTGTTTTTATTAATCTAATTTTCATTTTAAATTTCTTTAGCATTTATTTTATCATACGCCTCATGTGATCCTAAGAACCTAATCCACATAATTTGATTCAAGAAAGTAACTTTTACAATTAATCGATACTTGTTTCCCTTTATCTTAAAGATGATTCTGTCTTTTCCTAGTATTTTGCACGTTCCAAACTGGGACTTTACCTCACTTACATTTTTCCACTTTGTAAGTTTTGCAATCTTATACCAACTTAAAAGAGTTTGTTCACAGTCCCTGTTTTCTTCCCAAAACTCCTTTAGCGTCCTTTTTGTAATTATTCGCATCTAGTTCCAAAATTAGGAACATTTCATGAGAATTCCAAATTCGGGAACATTATTGTTCATGAGATATAACGGCCCGGGTATATACGACGGACCGACCATTGGGAGGTATGATCGTATACACTTTGATATGGGTGGTGTTTATTAGATTAACTTGGATTCAATATCCATTCGCTTATGGAGAATGCGATCAACCCAAATCTTATCCTGTTTGATTTGATATACTATTAAATGAGTTTGAACTTTCCGAATTCTGTGCTCAGTTTTTATCTCCTCAATAGTTTTTCCAATTTTCAGATTATGACAAATGGACTGAATTTCAGCAATGATCAAACTATAGTATTTGTTTGCTTGAGGTAGTGACCAGTTTTCTAATGTATAGAGCCAGATATTTTCAAGGTCTGTTTCTGCTAATTTGCTAATCTCATAAACATAACTCATTTAACATGTTTCCTTTTGAGTTTAGCCAGATGTTTGACAGGGTCAAAATTCTTGACATAACCACTTTTTTCTCCCGCTTCAATAGCATCTTTAAGCAATCTGATTTTTTGTTCTCTCTCGTCAATAAGCCGCAAACCGGCTCTTATCACCTCACTGGCAGAGGCATATCTTCCTTCAGCTATACTGGTTTCAATGATCTTCTCGAAGTGCTCTCCAAGTGTGACAGAAGTGTTTTTAGCTTTTTGCATAATCATACTATTTAATTCAAATATACCAATATTTGGTATTAATTGCAAATTTAGTTTCATCACTCATATCGTACCGGGCTATGAGTAGTAGCGTTCCGAAGGGCGCTATTGCTTATAGGTTTTGTTGGGTGTTCGTTTTATTTTATTCCAAATTCTTTTTGGTAATAATGGTTCAATTATTTGTCCCAAATAAGAATTTGGAATTTCTTCTCTAATCCCGAATTTTTCTGGCTCCTTATCAGGGCATTTATACGTTCCGAATATCACATCCATAATTGGTGATATATTGGCATAGTTTCCAGCTCTTCTGTCCAAATCGTGATGCCAGTGATGAAGTTCTGGAGCACCAATTAAAATTCTCAATGGTCCAATAGGCAGTCTCACGTTTGAATGAATATAGATTGCCCATATTCCTCGAAACGCTATTACCCCTGCAATTGACTCTAAAGGAAAGCCCATTAAAAATGCTGGTAAATTGATTAAACCTATGGTATAAATAGAGTCTATAGGATGCTCCCTATGTGCAGCTAACCAATCTAAATGTTCGGCACTATGATGTACTTTATGAAATCGCCATAAAAAATCAACTTTGTGTTGAAGTCTATGTCCCCAATAAATCAGAAGGTCACTTAAAAATATAACTTCAATCACTTGAATAAAAAAAATCTGATTTCCAATCTTTGATTGAATGAAATCAGGAACGATAGAAGTTAATTGTTCTCCAAAGTAGCTTAATGCAAATAAGACCATGCCACTCCAAAGCAAATATTGGCCAAGAAAAAAACAAAAATCCAATATCCACTTTGGCCTAAATAATTTTTGATCTCTTTTCGCTGGGAAGACCTTTTCCATTGGTAAAAAAACCAATAACAGGAATAGAAAACTAATTGCTGTTACTTGTCTATTCCAGCGAAGCTGACCCCTTATTCCGGCATGCTGACCCCTCTACACACAGATACTACCTGAGCCATATTCCGGCATGCTGACCCCCCTGATTTCTCAAAGGGGTTGGACTG
>JBBKXT010000035.1:0-3447 GCA_037969625.1 Saprospiraceae bacterium | reverse complement strand
ATTTTCACCGGATGGCAATGGATTGAATGATTACTTCTATGTCAGTGGAAAGGCGAATCTAACCAATGTGGTTTATCTGAGAGTCTTTGATCGATGGGGCAATCAGATGTTTGAGGATATAGATATGGTTCCGGGGGATGAAACACGAGGATGGGATGGAAAGTTTAATGGAAAATATATGCAGCCGGGCGTATTTGCCTATATCGCTGAATTAGATTTTGAAGGGATCAAAGAAGTAGTCACCGGAGATGTGACGATCATTAGATAAAAAATTATCTCTATTGAAAATGTAGCTTACCATCGTAAATTCGTTGGTAAGCTATTTTTTATTTAAGAATTGCAGCGACGCCAGGAAGTGTTTTGCCTTCTAGCAGTTCAAGCATTGCGCCTCCTCCGGTACTAATGAAACTTACCTCACCGGCTAATCCGGATTGTTCAATAGCCGCGGCAGAATCACCACCTCCAATCAAAGAAAAAGCACCTTGCTTAGTGGCTTTGGCAACAGCTTGAGCAACAGCCATGGTCCCATGGGCAAAGGCTTCCATTTCAAATACACCCATTGGACCATTCCATAAGATCGTCCCCGCGTCTTCAAGATGTTTCGCATATTCAATTCGTGCTTCCAGGCCAATATCAAGACCCATCCAGCCATCTGGAATATCACTGGAAGAAATATTTTTATAGTTGGCATCTGATGCAAACTTGTCTGCGACGATACTGTCTATAGGAAGTACAATTTGTTTGTTTAATTGTTTGGCTTTTTGCAGTAATTCTAGTGCTAATGAAAGTTTGTCCTCTTCAACAATAGAATTGCCCACATGTCCTCCCTGTGCTTTGAGGAAAGTGTAAGCCATGCCTCCGCCGACAAGGATTTTGTCTGCTTTTTCAAGTAAAGCTTCAATCAATAGAATCTTATCAGACACTTTTGCTCCACCCAGGATCGCGACAAATGGATGTGTAGTATCTTCTTGTATTTTTTTTGCATGGTCAAGCTCCTTCTGCATCAGAAAACCATAAGCCTTATGATCCTTATCAAAATGATCCGCGACTACTGTGGTCGAAGCATGTGCGCGATGAGCAGCACCAAAAGCATCGTTAACATATACATCTCCAAGCGCGGCAATTTTGGCGGCAAATGCTAAATCTCCTTTTTCTTCTTCTGCATAAAATCTTGTATTTTCTAAAAGAAGAATGTCTTTCGATTTTAAGGCATCCACCTTTTGGACTACATCATCGCCAATTGTATCTTCTACAAATGCGACATGCTGACCAAGGAGTTTACCGAAAGCAGGTACTATATGACTTAATGAAAACTGTTTTTTATCTATACTGCCATCCGGTAAAAGTTTATTCGTCGGTCGGCCCAGATGGGACATCACGATTACTTTGGCGCCTTGATCGATCAGGTATTGAATCGTCGGTAGCGCACCGCGAATACGTGTGTCATCGGTAACTTCAAAATCTTTATTGAGAGGGACATTAAAGTCGACTCTGATCAATACTTTTTTATCCCGGACCTGAATACTTTTTAAGTCCCCTTGCATAAATAATGATTTAACTATGAGGTGATTTTATAGGCGAGCTCAGCAAGTCTTCTTGAGTATCCTGCTTCATTGTCGTACCAACCAACCACGTGTGCCATACCTTCGTTGACACTTGTGAGAAGGGAATCAAAGACGCAAGAACTGGTATTTCCGACGATATCAGTAGAAACAATCGGATCTGTTGAATAGGTAAGGATGCCTTGCATCGCTTCCTGAGAGGCTTTTAGAAATGCCGCATTGATCTCTTTCACTCCCGGGTTTTTTTCCAGTATCACGTTTAACTCAACGACAGAGCCAGTAATCACCGGAACTCGATAAGAAACTGCACTAAGTTTATTGCCAATGGACGGGAGTACCTTTTTTAGTGTGGATGCAGCTCCAGTGCTTGTGGGAATAATATTAATTCCTGCAGAACGAGCTCGTCGGAGGTCTTTGTGTGGTGAATCCTGAAGTCTTTGGTCAGATGTATACGCATGAATGGTTGTCATGGCTCCTGTCTTCAATCCGAAGTTATCATCCAACACTTTCGCCAGGGGAGCCAAACAGTTTGTGGTGCAAGAGGCATTGGAAAGAATGGGCTCATTAGGATCAATTTGATCATCGTTGATGCCCATCACGATCGTTTGGATGTATTCTTCTCCTTTAGCGGGAGCGCTTAGAATAACCCGTTTTGCACCATCAGGACGGATATGCTTCATAGCCATCTCCTTGTTATTGAATCGGCCTGTACATTCCAATACCGTATCGACGTCTAAACCCTTCCAAAGTTCATCCGGTGATATGATGGCTGAGATTTTAATGCGTTCATCTTCTATGAGTAGATAATCCCCTTCAATTCTAATATCCTTATCGAAGATACCATGCGCCGAATCAAACTTTAGTAAGTGAGCGAGGGTCGCGGGATCGGTGAGATCATTTATTCCGACGATTTTAACATCAGGCATATTATATAACTGACGGAATGTCAAACGTCCTATGCGCCCAAATCCGTTGATGGCAATTCTTTTAATCACGTTATTGATTTTATATTTATAAAAGAGGTGCAAAAGTAAGGTCATTCTATCAGGAAATTGACGTTGTTTTTAATTATTTTCAATTTTGGCATATTTATAAATAGGATAATATTGTTTATATCATATTGATACACAAGGCTTAAGCAAAAATGGAGGAGAAGAGATGTAAGTTATGTGTGATATTTTTCATGCATAACATTCAAAAAATTTTAATTTTGCCGTGCTTTCGGAGAAAGCATCCTAACAGTTGGCCCCTTCGTCTATCGGTTAGGACAGCAGATTTTCATTCTGCAGAGAGGGGTTCGATTCCCCTAGGGGCTACTAGATAGCTTTATAAGCCGTTAACTATCAATTAGTTAACGGCTTTTTTAATGTTTGGTATTGAACAGGCTGGATAAAAATACCAGAAAGTCTGCTTTAGACAACCCAGTTATAACCAACCTAAGCGTAACATTGAATCCGAAAACCTAAAAGAAGCCTGTTTTTTTTTGTCTTCTGCAGTTAGGGTTTTGATAAAGGTCGACGTAAAGGATGATTTCAAAAGCACAGAGTTTCCGGTAACTATTGAAATGAGTTAATTCAAGCCGACTACAGGATTTGGTTTTGATTTGGCTTACCATATTGGCTTATCCCATATCAATAACGGTAGCCCAGCGAACACATTTAACAGAGGACTGCAGATTGGCCTTTTCTATCTGTTTAGTCATAGATCCTAACGCCGATAAAATAATTTTTTGATAGGTGGCTGATTCTGGAATTTTTAGTTTATTTTTAGAGACCATTTCAACACATTCCTTCTGGTTTAAATATTTATTGAGAAACCTAAATTATTGTGTAATTTCATAAATACGATTTGTCATAGTGCCTATATTTGATTGAAATAATTTATT
>JBBKXT010000034.1:0-2535 GCA_037969625.1 Saprospiraceae bacterium | reverse complement strand
ACCGCCGGTTTTAAAACAATGATTCAATTTGAGTCTGCGATCAAGCTCAATGTTGAATTTCTATATGCTGAACGAGGCAGTCGGCCAAATCTGTTCGATGATTCCTATGATCCGGACATCAATATCAGTTTGAAATACATGGAAATTCCATTTTACGTTTCCATTGGCGACTGGTGGCAGGAAGAAGGCAAGTATCACAAGGTTTCTGCACACGGGGGATTTAGTTATGGTAGATTGTTTAATGCACAAACTTTTGATTATTACAATTCCGAGGATGATTCTTATGACAAGCTTTTGCCTTACTTTAATGAAAATGACGTTTCTTGGTTGCTGGGGATTTCTTATCGATTTAGTCCCCGATTTGGGGTTATGGGGAGGTATACTAGGGGCATCACACCTCTACTCAATCCAGGCAAACACAACTTAAATACAGAGCGTCTGCTTACTTACTATATGACCCTACGTTTAGAGTATTACTTCAAATAAATTATAACATGACAAAATCAACATTCATTTTAATGCTTATCGGCATAAGTCTGATCTTATGCACTTCTTGTCAACCATCACAGAAAGATGGGGAGGCCGTTGCAGCGACATCAGATAAAGGAACGGAGGTGGTTAATGATACCATACCTCCACACAACCTCCCTTATGCCGCCATCGGGAATGCATATATATCTCAGTTGTATGCCGAAACGAAATCAGTGGATATTATTTTCTATGATCTCCCGATTAGTGTCAATCAGGACGATGAAGGAGCCGCCAAAAATACTGCCTTATTCGTTTCCCCTACAAACCCAAAGATCACTGCAGACTGCAAACCGATAGGTCGCCTGAGTTGGATCGCTAATGGCAAGATCCTTCGTGAAGCAGATGTATACATGGAACAGGGTTGTGAGTACTTTATGTTTATGGAAAACAATGAAGGAGTCGCCGTCAATGCCATGTCTCCTGCCGGTGTTGAGTTCTTCAAAAAAATTATCAGCAAAGCGGATCAAAAACCAAAATGACAAGTGATCGTATAGCGGTCATTGATCTCGGATCGAATACCTTTCATCTGCTCATTTGTGCGTTGAATGAAACAGGTGATTTCATTCAAATTTACAAGAGTCGGGTCTATGTCAAACTGGCGTCAGGCGGTCTTGGTTTCATTGATGCTGATAGCGAGGAGCGTGGCCTTCAGGCCATGCTGGGTTTTGCCAATCAAATAAAACAATTCGGGGTCACCCGAGTAAAAGCGGTGGGTACTTCTGCTTTGCGGGAGGCATCGAATGGAAAGGAAGTGGTTGATAAATATTTTAAGGCAACCGGCATTCCGATAGAGATTATTGATGGGATTCAGGAAGCTGATTATATACTTGGAGGTACACTAGCAGCTATCCCTTCTATGGATCAACCGGCATTGATCATGGATATCGGTGGCGGGAGCGTTGAATTTATACTTTTCAATAACAAGGATATCTTGTTCAAAGGAAGTTATAAAATCGGCGTCTCTGTACTTTTTAAATCCTTCCATCACACAGATCCAATTTCCAAAGACAATCTGAAAGCGCTGGAACTCTTTCTGGATTCACAACTTTCTGATCTTTTCATTGCGCTTGATGCCCTGGATGACTATTATTTGATTGGCTCCAGTGGTTCTTTTGAAGTTATTCAAAACCTTCTACCTCATCTGTCAACGGATACGAATTGGTCCGAACTAGATATCCAGCAACTTCCTTCTTGTTTGGACAAAATAATTCCATCATCCTTGGATCAGCGAATAGAAATACCTGAAATCCCTGCAGAAAGACTCGATTATATTGTTGTGGCTTTTGTCCTCATTAAATATCTTATCTCAAGGTGCCTACCTCAAAAGCTGTTTTATTGTGATTTTGCCTTGAAAGAAGGTGTTTTGGCAGAATTGGCAAGAAAAACATGATTTAGACTTGTCTAAATTTATTTTTTGATGCATTAAAATCATATCTTTGTTTAATGGACATACTTCAAATTTTACAGGAACCCTGGGCTTTGAGAGCTTTAATTGCCTCTACGATGGTCGGAATAACCTGTGGAATGCTAGGTGCTTTTATCGTTTTGCGAAATATGTCCCTCATTGGAGATGCCCTTTCACACGCCATTTTACCCGGTGTGGTCGTTGCCTTTATCTTTTTTGGTTATAACACCTTGGGTTTTTTCTTTGGGTCCGTCATCGCAGGCTTGCTATCTGCAGTGGCCATCACCTGGATTCAACAAAACATAAAGACCAAAAATGATGCTGTCATAGGCATTGTTTTTACTGCTTTTTTCTCTATTGGCGTCATTGGGATATCCAGTATATCGCGGACGGGTGTACATTTAGACCTCAAGGACTTTCTTTTTGGAAATGTACTTGGCGTTTCTAACCAGGATATCATCATGACTGGAGCGGTCATGATCATGGTCGTACTTAGCATAGGTATTTTCTACCGATATTTATTTGCTTCCACCTTTCAGCCTACGATCGCTTCCACCATGGGTATTCCTGTGAAAATGATGCATTACTACTTGATGCTA
>JBBKXT010000033.1:0-9653 GCA_037969625.1 Saprospiraceae bacterium | reverse complement strand
TCTTCTCCGATAGCGCATTCAATGGGTTGAAACGTCGTGCAATTAACAGATCTTAAAAGTGCTATTTGGGGTTTGTTAAATTCTAATGAACTAACGCTCAATGTGAGTAAATCTGCAGTCGTATCTGTCGTTATATAAAAGTAGGCCGTTGAGTTATTAAAATCCTGGCAATCATCGTCATTAAATGAAGGTCCCGGTCCATAGCCCGCATTACATCCTTCCACACATATCAGTGAGTTGTCAGCAGGAGGAAACAGGTGATTGTTTAGTACCGAATCGGGGAGACAAAGATATTGTGTGGAGCATGTATCCGGATGTGGATTTAGTGTATAATACCATGTGTCAAATTGGGATATAATATTATTTGGTACGTTTTTATCATTTGAGAGCGTAGATGAAAATACATGGTATACACTGTCCACCGTAAGAATTTTCGCGGCTAAATCATTTAATGAGCCGCCATAATTCATTTGAGATTTGATATTTCCGTTTAAGTCCAAAGTAAAATTCCAAACGTCACTAAAGCCCTTATTTCCACTGAGATCAAAATCTTTACTCGTTGAAGTTACGGAGGCAATTAGCCCATCAAACCCCGAAGCATCTATTTTCCCATTAAACTCGTTGTTACTACCACCAAAATGGAATAAGCCACCGGTTGAACCATCAACCTTATCTAGTTTTAATATCCAAAAATCATTGATACCATAATTAATACTAAAATCGCCATCATCAGAGGATGAATGTGCTGCGACATATACATTGCCATCTGAATGGAGTATGATATCACTCGCTACATCATCGTTTAACCCACCAAATGTTTTTTGCCAAAGCATTTCGCCATTTGGATCTAGTTTAATAATCCATAGGTCGGTTCCACCTGCATTCATTGGCAGACCGGGTAGATTCGAATTACTTGTAGCAGCGATATAAATATTGCCGTCTATGTCTGTGGCTATTGCATTGGGGGTATCATTACCTGTGCCGCCGATGAGTGTAGACCATTGCGTATTGAGCGCTGAATTGACATGAACGATCCAAACATCTATAAGGCCGTTATTGACCTCGCTGTTTAAAATCGTCGAACCTGCTGTGATCGCCATTGTGACATTTCCACTCGGATGACTAACGGCATCGGCAGCGGCTTCAGTAATATTGCCACCGAATATTTTTCCATCAATCAGGGATCCGTTCGTATTGGTGCGCATCAGCCATGCACCGGTCAATCCAGTCAGTGTGCCAAACAGCCCTTGACTGGAACGGGTAGTCCCAAACCCTAGCGTGCCACCATCGGGAAGGGGCAATACGACTTCCAGATCATCATCCTGAAGGCTGCCAAATGTTTTATTCCAAATGGGTGTGCCATTCATATCCATTTTCATGATCCAAAAATCACTTCCTCCAGCATTTGCAGGAATATCTCCATCAGAAGAAAATGTCCTGGCGCCGAGAAATAATGCAGTTTTCGTTGCATTGGTTTTTAAATCTTTGGCTTCATCGGCGGCATTCCCTCCAAAGATCATATTGGCTTCGAGATTCGTCTGGCCAAAGCTCAGGGTGCTGATCAGAAGTAAAAAGGGAAGTATGAAAATTCTATGCATTGGTATAGTGTTGATTGATAAGACTTTGATACGGAAAAATACAGATAATTGCTGTAAGTGTCAAAAATCATTCCTCCTATGACAAATATTAAGCCTTCCTGACCAATAAAAGCTAACCTTACCAGTAGGTAGGGACCTGATTTTATGATATAATCTGTTGATTTGACAACAATGAGTAGGTGGAATAAATAAGGGTCATCCGCCTTAGGCGGATGACCCTTCAACAATAGTCGGGAAGACTGGATTCGAACCAGCGACCCCACGCCCCCCAGACGTGTACTCTACCGAACTGAGCTACATCCCGAATAAGATTTGCTTGAAATTTCAATAATTTCTATTGCTTTCAGTTAAGCAATTCCAGAAAGTCGGGATTCCGACTTTTTGTGGGTGATAGCAGGCTCGAACTGCTGACCTCTGCCCTGTCAAGGCAGCGCTCTGAACCAACTGAGCTAATCACCCTTTAAAAGGGTCACAAATGTACATATTTTCATTTCTTTTAGTACCCGGAACAGGAAAACATTAATCTTCTGATTTGGATGCTATCTAAAATGAAGGTAATGTAACCTGTTAAGATTTAGGATGTACTAATTTCATCTCATTCACAAGGTTAGGGGCATCACCAAATTTGTCAATGATAAATAGAATGTATCTAGCATCGACCATTATATTCCTGCAAATCGATTTGTCATAATACAAATCACTCATGGTTCCTTCCCATAAACGATCAAAGTTAAGTCCGATTAGATTGCCAAAAGCATCAATCGCCGGACTACCACTATTTCCATTTGTCGTGTGGTTGCTGGCGATAAACGCTATGGGCATTTTGCCATCCTCTCCATAGACGCCATAATCTTTTGCTTCGTAAAGCTCTATCAGTTTTGCTGGCACATCAAATTCGTAGTCCCCCGGAACGTATTTTTCCATCACCCCATTCAGATACGTTTGTGTGTTATAGGTTATTCCATCCTTAGGAGAGAAACCTTCCACCTGGCCATAGGTTACTCGCATCGTGCTATTTCCATCCGGCCAAAAGCGGCGTTTCGGGTACACGTCCATGAGTGCAGTTACATATTCACTTTGCAAGGGATTTATCTGATCATATAATGCGGTGTTATATAATGATAGTTTGTCATTGTAGATTTCTTTCAGGCTGCTATATATCTGATAAGCGGTATCCGATTCTAACAAGGATGAGAAAGCGGCTCCTCCCTGATTGATGGCTTCTATAAACTTGTCTTTATCGGTCAGGGATGTTTGAGAAAAAACCGTTTGTGTCCACTGTTTGAAATCTTGTTTCTTTTTCCTTGCCGCCATATAATCCGGCAGATATCTGTCATCCATTGTATTGGAAACAAATTCCATCACAGCACCAAACAATTCCTCATCAATTTCCACTCTGTAATCTTTGAAGTATTTGTCCAGATTTTCTATTGTGATTTCTTTTAAATGGTTATAACCAGTTTCTCCATTTTTTAAGTACGTTTGGTTCAATCTGTCAGCATAAGATGTCAGCTTAAACAATTCTATATTTCGTCCTGCTATCGCTTCATAGAGTAGGGTTCTGTTCTTTGCAACGGATTCGAGATCCCGATATAAGACATCCATTTTTGGTAGGATTTCTCCGTAAGCATTGTTAAGTTTTTTATTCTTTTGGAGCAAGGTGGTAAATTCTTTTTCCTGTTGTCTTTTAATTTCTATCGCACCTGTGCTTTCGATGCCTTCCACTTGTCCTTTGTACTTTTTCCAGTAGTTGGAAATGCCATTGAATTTAGGGGAATAAGCGAGTCGTATTTCTTCGCCGGTGCGCATATGTTTCTCCATTATCTTTAATGAAATATCTCGGACGGCGATAGTTGCGGGATTGACGATTTCTACCATTTGTTCTAACGCAAAGGAGGGTAGATATTGATCGGTGCTTCCGGGAAACCCATACACCAGTGTAAAATCTCCTTCATCAATTCCATCTAAAGACACAGGCAGAAAGTGCTTCGGTTTGAGGGGTTTGTTTTCTGGGGAATAGGCAGCCGGTTTGTTGTCCGGCCCTGCGTAAATTCTAAATACTGAAAAATCTCCGGTATGTCTGGGCCAAACCCAGTTGTCCGTATCAGCACCGAACTTGCCAATGGATTCCGGAGGAGAACCAACATACCTGACATCATTGTATGTTTCAGTAACAAACAGAAAATATTGGTTGCCTTCAAAGAATGGTTTGATAATAATATCCTGCCAGGTTTCAAGGGTTGTAGATGCTTTGATTTGATTAAGATTTTGATCGATCTGGGACTGTCTTTCTGCCAGTGGTATATCGTCATCAACATCTTTCAATGCCATGTTGGTCACGTTGTCTATGCGAACAATAAACCGGGCAAAAACGCCTTCACTAGGAATCTCCTCTCCAAGTGATTTGGCCCAAAATCCATCACGTAAATAGTTTTGGTCTAAGGTTGAATGCGATTGAATCGCGTTGTATCCACAATGATGGTTTGTCAGTAATAATCCTTGATCTGAAATGACTGCGCCTGTACAGCTTCCATTGAAATGTACAATGGCATCTTTAAGGCTCCCATGATTGACACTGTAGATATCTTCAGCATCCATTTTCATGCCCATCGACTTCATCTCATCTTCGTTAAGCGATTGTAAGAGAAGTGGCAACCACATGCCTTCTCCCGCATGAGCAGGCAACGCATATATCAATAAAACTAGTCCGAAAATGGATTGTCTAAGGTTCGTTTTGGTAAATATGGTTATCATATGCGGCAAAAGTTGTTTGTTTAAAGCTAGATAAATAAAAATGTATGCTATAAAGCTCAGTATCAGATCAATACTTACATTTGATAGATTAGTAACACTTGATATTCCTTATGGTTTCCGGATTTGAGACATTTTCACTGCAACATTTTTCTACACTCATGGTGATCGCGGTGATTGCTGTTATTTTGATTCGAAGAGGACAATCATTAGAAGAGCCTATGAAATCAGATCTAGGTTTGTCGCTAGCCGGAATCACGTGTGCTACGGTTATATTGGACACCATAGCAAAACTTCTCTTTGGAACCTATGATTATTTGGTAGATCTGCCATTTTTTCTTTGTGATGTGGTTGCGATTCTATTGCCATTTATTATTGTGTTTAAAAATCGGAAATGGATTGGGATTCTTTATTTCTGGGCATTGGCGGGTACACTGCAGGCGATTCTGACCCCTGACTTAAGTGATGGTTTTCCATCCTTTCATTTTTTTCGATATTTCATTGGACATGGAGGGATTATCATTACGATTGTTTACACGGTAGTGGTGGATCGAATTCGTATTCATTGGCAGGATTTTACAAATGCGATTATTTATGCGCAGGTCTATTTGGTGCTTGTGCACATCATCAATCAAATATTACATAGCAATTATGCCTATACGATGCAAAAGCCACCGGGGGCATCAATTCTTGACCTTTTTGGGCCGTGGCCGTGGTATATCTTCGTTGGCGAGTTTGTGATGATATTTCTTTTCTTGTTGCTGATGATACCTTTTATAGGTAAACAAAAGAAGGATAGTGGGGATATATTGGAAAATCAGTCCTGAAAAGGGTGTGTTTTATTGGTCAGAAGGTGTGATATTTGTAGTTCAGACCATTTTTCAGGGGATATGCAGAATAAAAAGATAATTGTATTTCCAGGATCTTTTGATCCGATCACCACCGGACATGTTGATCTTGTTCGCCGGGTACTTCCGTTATTTGATGAAGTAATCATTGCGATAGGTGTTAATTCTCAAAAACAAACATTATTTCCGCTGGAAAAACGTAAAGCGTGGATTGAAAATGTATTTCAAGGAGAAGACAGAATTCGTGTTGATGTTTTTGAAGGATTGACAGTCCATTTTTGTCAGAAAGTATCTGCCCATTATATCTTGCGCGGTCTTCGTAATGCGTCAGATTTTGATTATGAAAAAACAATCAGCCAGCTGAATCAAATAGTTGGGGATCATATTGAAACATTGTTTTTTATCAGTAATCCCGAATTCTCCCATATCAGTTCAACAATTGTGAGAGAGATCATCAAAGGTGGTGGAAATGCTAAACCATTTCTACCGGATGGCGTTAACTTCTAATAGTATTCAAAGACCAATTTTTTAAAAACAATAAAGATTACAATTTATGTCAAACGCAGTATTCACTCTTCCTACAACCTATAATGAGCCTGTTCTTTCGTATGCTAAAGGATCGACAGAGCGTGTCAAGCTGGTTGCCGCCTTGAAAGAACTAAAAGCAAAAAAGGTAGATATCCCAATGTATATCGGTGGAAAGGAAGTTTTTACGGATAATAAAATTGCGATTCATCCGCCGCATGAACTGAAACACACGCTCGGAAAATATAATAAAGGTGAAAGTAAGCATGTAAAACTTGCGATCCAGGCCGCTCTGAAGGCTAAGCCAGCCTGGGAGGCAATGGATTGGCAGGATCGTGCGGCTATTTTTCTTCGTGCTGCAGATTTATTGGCTGGGCCTTACAGAGCTAAAATGAATGCTGCAACGATGCTTGGTCAAAGCAAAAATGCATTTCAAGCTGAAATAGATTCTGTCGCTGAGTGGTGTGATTTTCTTCGATTCAATGCGCAATTTTTGCGTGATATGTATGCTGATCAGCCTGTCAGTGATCCAGGTTTGTGGAACCGAATGGAATACAGAGCATTAGAAGGATTTGTTTTTGCATTGTCGCCATTTAATTTTACTTCGATTGCAGGAAATCTTTCCTGTGCTCCTGCTTTAATGGGAAATACAGTTGTTTGGAAACCTGCTGAAACACAAATTTATTCTGCGCAGATTATTGTGGAGATACTGAGAGAAGCAGGTCTGCCGGGTGGGGTAATCAACCTTGTTTTTGTAGATGGAAAGACAGCGGGTGATGTTATATTTAATCACCCTGATTTTGCAGGATTGCATTTTACAGGAAGCACAGGAGTATTTAGAAAGTTATGGCAAACCATTGGTCAAAATTTGTCGATATATAAATCATATCCTAGGATCGTTGGTGAAACCGGAGGAAAAGATTTCGTGATTGCGCATCCATCTGCTGATGCAGAAGCTGTTGCTGTTGGCTTAGCCAGAGGTGCTTATGAGTTTCAAGGACAAAAATGTTCTGCGGCCAGTCGCGCCTATATCCCTTCTTCTTTGTGGCCTTTTATAAAAAAACGCTTGGTCGGTGACATGAAGACAATGAAAATGGGATCACCTGAGCAATTTGACAATTTCATTAATGCCGTGATAGATGAAAAAGCATTTGATAAAATCACGTCCTATATCGCGCAAGCAAAGAAAGATAAAGGTGTAAAGATTCTGTCCGGAGGAAATTTTGATAAAACAAAAGGCTATTTTATTGAGCCTACATTAATCGAAGTGAGTGATCCAAAGTATGTGACGATGTGTGATGAGTTGTTTGGGCCGGTGCTTACCGTTTATGTGTATGAAGATGCTGACTACAATAAAGTATTAACCATATTAGATGAGACATCACCTTATGCACTGACAGGAGCTGTATTTGCCAATGACAGAGAAGCGATCAATTTGACCAGCGCTCGATTAAGGAATGCGGCAGGGAATTTCTACATAAATGACAAGCCAACAGGCGCTGTAGTTGGGCAACAACCATTTGGTGGAGCCAGGGCATCAGGCACTAATGATAAAGCAGGAAGTATTATGAATCTTTATCGTTGGGTATCAGCCAGAACGATCAAAGAGAATTTGAATCCGGCGAAGGATTATCGATATCCGTTTCTTGGGTAAGTAAATCAATTTGTGAATTACGAAGGGGTGAATTACGAATTAGCCTACTTTGCATCGCATAAATGGGACTTTAAACTTTATCTGAGTACATCAGCGTTCCCGATCCATCGGGAGCGGGAAATAATTTTTTTGTTCTTGGCAGCGCCTGATGAAAAAAACCTTTTTTTATCTGCGAAAATCAGCGTCATCTGCGAGAGATATTTTTATGTAATTCGTAATTCACACATTCGTAATTCCCAAAAGGAGATTCTTCTATGGTCATGATGTTGTTGGAGCAAACTCCATCCCGTCTATCCCGTCATTAACGGGAGGCACATAGAGGTGGTATTCGTAGTTGAATAATTCGCAATTCCCAAATTCGTAATTCTCAGTTGATCACCAGGGGAAATCATTGACGAGACGGTAAAAGAAGAGTTCAACAATCTCGCGCTTCAAAAGAATAATCATGAGCATGCCGGCAACAGCGCCGGCAAAATGTGCGGAATGATCAAGTCGTCCTTGTCCCTTCTTTGCAGCCCAGGAGGAATAAACCAAATAACCAATACCCGCTATAATAGCCGGCACAGGAATGATGAAAAACAGCAAGAGCATCGCCCACGGTTTTAGGAGTATAAAAACAAAGATGATTCCACTGACAGCACCGGATGCACCAATGCTTGAAAATCCGGGATTGTTTTTATGTTTTATCGTGGTAGGAATATTGGCAAGAATGATGTTGAGTAAGTAAAAAACAGAAAAGATGATTCGTCCTTGGAGGACACCAAACTCCCCGATGATATAATTCTCAATAAATCCGCCAAAAGCATACAAGACGTACATATTGATGATGAGGTGCGTCCAATCGGCATGCACGAATCCTGATGTTAGTATTCGATAGTATTCCTTTCCATTGGATTCTCTCGCAGGAGAATGTTTGAGACGATCAATGAGTGCATAGTTCGAGAATCCCTGGTAAGAAACAAGAACGGTAAACACGATGATCATTAGGGTGATTGAAAACTCCAAAGTAGTAGGATTTGTGGATTGTAATTATTTATTCATGATGATAGGATTCGCCCCTTAAGATAGTACATGCACGATAAAGTTGTTCTAACATCATCAAACGGCATAATTGATGGGGTAGTGTCATCTTCGCAAGACCAAGTAATTCATCCGCCTGGTCATAGACCGTTTTGTCAAAACCATACGCGGAACCAATCAGGAATACAAGTCGCTTATGGCTTCCTTGGCGCCAGGTATCCAGTTTTTTAGAGAATTTTATGGAGGATAGTTGCGGTCCTTTTTCATCCAGAAGAATGAGTTTAGTAGGAGTGGATTCCAATTGTTGAGTAATCCATTTTCCTTCATCCGAAAGCACTTTGTTTTGTTCTTTGTTTTTCGAAGCCTGGATGCATTTATATTCAAAAGGCAAATATCGGTTGATCCGTTTGGTGTATAAGTCTTCTCCTTGCGAAACCCACTCATCTGACCCTGAACCCATGCCCCATAAATAGACCTTCATGCCGATTATCTATTTGATAAAAGTATAAATTCCCAAGGCGCTAATTCAATCGCTGTGCCTTCCTCTAGGGACATTTTACTATTTGAAAAAACGTTATTCAGATCATTCATTGATATAGTCAATTGTGTCGTTTGAGGATGTGCTGAGAAATTAAATATACCAATAAAAACATCCCCATCCTTTTCTCTTTGAAACGCATAAACACTTTCAGAGGAGTTGATTCGTTTTGACAGCCCACCATACTCACCATTCCACAGGGCATGATTCTTTTTCTTTAAAGCATTCAGTGTTGTATAAAACGAAGCATATAAATATTCAGAAAACGGAATGGTATCTTTTTCAAAAAATTCAAGTCTCTTTTTGATGGGTTCTTCCTGACCACCATAAATTAAAGGCATACCATCGATGGTTGCGCAGAGTGCCGCAAAGGCTTTGTGGCCATCACCTAGTCTTTCAAATACAGTACCGGCCCAACTATTTTCATCGTGATTGCTGGTAAAATAAATATGATAACCATGTGTATAATGTGATCTTTCATCAGCGAGTAATTCATCTAACTGATTGACACTTGCTTTGCCCTGTGCAATTTCATTCATCTTATGATGAAACCGCCAGGCGTAAGTGGCTATAAAACTTGAATCATTTCTAAGATAAGTTTCTTCGCCCTCTGCCAACATGAAAATTGGTTTATTCAGGGCAGCAAGCGTATTGCTGACTTCATCCCAGTAATCTGCATGGACGCCATGGGCATGATCCACGCGAAAGCCATCAATATT